>JASFGH010000055.1:0-12341 GCA_050123865.1 Desulfobacterales bacterium
TAAAGCGGAATTTTCCGGAAGTCAGAACCACCTGCTCCAGATCCGGAACCTGGCGATAGCCGAAATTTATGTCATCACGCGCTGCAGTGAATGGCGTGCCATCCAGCCGAAAGCCTTTGACGTTTATGGTGGTTTGCGAAATTTCCTGCCCGAAGGCGCCGGCATTCATGCGCAAGGCGCCGCCGACGCTGCCGGGGATGCCGGCCATCAGCTCCATCCCACCGAATCCATTGTCCACGGCATGCCGGATTAGATCCAGCAGGGGGGATCCTGCCCGGACGCTGGCGATCGTGCCATCAAAGTGCCAGCCGCTCATATTGGAACCCAGATAAAGTGTTACCCCCGGCCAACCGTTGTCTGAAATCAGTAAATTGGAACCCAGGCCCAGGATAAACAACGGGATGTTATCAGCCTGCACCATCTTCAGCACTTCTCCGATGGCGGCCTCGGTCCCGGGTGCCACCCATACCGCCGCGGGCCCACCGATTTTGTAACTGGTGTAGGGTGCCAGGTTTTCATTGGTTTTGACCTCGACGGCTTCCACCAGTGCCAGACGATCGGCTATCTGCGCTGCATCCAGGGTTTTATGCTTCCCCACGTTATTCTCCCTCCACCCATGAAAGCACCAGATCGATTTGCAGGCTGGATTCAGGCGCCGAACGGTCATGCGTTACGGTGTTTTGCCTCAACTGCTGGATCATGTGCAAAATCCTGTAGCCGCTGGCATATCCGTGCCGGGCCAGATAACACCCGACGACGGTGCCGGTACGGCCAACGCCACCCAGACAATGAACATAAACGGGCTTGCCGGCTTCAATCTTTTGATCCATCCTGTCCAGAATACGGGCCATTTCATATCGGGTGGGGATACCCATATCTTTTATGGGCAATCGATCAAAAGACACTTCGCATCCCAGCTGGCGAGCAAGTTTCTGTGTTTGGGCTTCATAACGCATGACCGGCTGGCCGTACCAGCGGGTCTCATCGGTCTGCATCAGGTTGATGAAATGGCGAATACCGCATTTCAGTAGCGCGTCTAATTGGGCGTCACCATCCCGGCCCAGTGCCGATCCCGGATAGTAACCGGCCATCAGCCGGTCGGGCACGACCCAGTAGGCCTGGTCAAACGGTACTTTCCGATTAAGATCGATCTTTAAAGATGGCATGGACACTATAAAGCCCATGTACTCGTTTTATGGGTTAAAAAATACAATGGTTTTGTTAAAGCATAAAACCTGCAGGAAAGCAATTTTAGCTGCCGCGTTTGGCAGAACTTGATTTATTTTTTCAGGGTCTTAGGTTGTAATCATCCAAGAAATTGATCTTAAATAAAATGGAAATCTACCACACGCGAGGCTGAAATGATTGACCAATATGCCGCAGGCAGCCACATGACCGTAAAGGGGACACGGTACCACCAGGATCTTAAAATTATCCACGGAGAGGTTATCGGGAACTGGTGGCGGCAGCAGGGGCACCGTCTGGCTACCGATGATATTGACGATATTGTGAACGCCAGTCCACAAATTTTGGTTATCGGTACCGGATATGCCGGAAACATGCTCGTGCCGGATGATGTCCGGCAAACCCTGGAAAACCGTCAGATCAAAGTTATTACCCAGACAACTGTCGATGCCACCGCGACGTTTAATCGCCTGGTGGAGGAGGGGAAGGATGTAGCCGGAGCCTTCCACTTAACTTGCTAAATAAAACTTCATATTTTGCCCGAGGGCTTTGTTGAGATCCGATCCAAAATGCTCACGTACTGTCGTGTACGCGCCGCTTTTGAATCGAATCGACGCCTCGCCCTCAGACAAAATCTAAAGTTTTATTAACAAACTTTATTTAAAACTCAATTTATCCTCTCATTTGTATTTCCTGATTTTGGGCACCAAGGCTTCAGTGCCAAATACTCAATTCAACAATCAGGTATCGAAACCCAATCCATCAATACCATTGAACAATATTTGCTGTAAGCAAGAAGTCCCTTGAGCGACAAAGTCAAATAAGGATTAATCCGAATCAACATCCTATTATTTTCCGGAGGGAGAATATGTTTAGAATTATCGTTGTATCAAAGATCATTATATTAACAATAATTTTGGCAATAACCCTGAGTCAGGCGTTTTCACGCGTTATCGAGGAAAACGGTAAGACCTACATCGTCGATCGGCATGGTGAACGCTGGGATATCACCCAGGCGGTATCGATCGGTTTTAAACCCCACCGATTTCAACACGGCATCGGGCGTCATGCATTCACCCCGCTCGATGATTCGCAGTTTAGCACAGATAATAACAACGTCAGGCGTAATGAGCGTGTTATCGGGATCACGGAGGGTGAACATGCCAACGCGTATGCCGTTTCAAAACTCTGGCGACACGAGGTGGCCAACAGTCATATTGGAGAGAAACCCATTGCAGCAGCTTACTGACCGCTGGTTAATCTAGCGGCTGTGTACAGCCGTCAGTTAGACGGGCGCGACCTAACGCTGGTGCCTTCGGGTTGGACCTACGACCGCACCTTCGTCTTGTATGATAAAGAAACCGGATCGCTGTGGTATCCTTACAAAAAGGGCCTCAGGGGTATTGAGGGTGTTTATTTTGATCGACGCTTGCCGATGTTGGATTTTGAAGACACCCGCTGGGGTAAATGGCAGAAAAAGCACCCCGAATCCAGGATTATGCCATAAAACCGCTCAAGTTTTCAGTATGACTGCCGATATTTTTCTTTGAGCGTGGGGGGACTCTAAAAAAGGAGGATGCGATGGAGGCTCAGGATTTTTTGCGGGTCATCAACGAGCTCGAGTTCATTCTGGATGACATCGACGAAATTAGCGGACAGCTGGATTTGACCAAGGCCGAAAACAACAAAATGTTTCGGGCGATCAGCAGCATCGAAAAATCAAAACAAATCCTGGTAGAACTTTTTCCCAACATAAAATCACTGGAATATGATGTCCGCGAGGACCTGACAGCCGAATTGACGGAAAGTTAATTTAGGCCCAAAATATCCTGAGGGGGATGGGGGACGCTGGCTGAATCTGCCAGCCGCTAGCAATCATGAAGACACGGGTCATGCGATTACATGTTCCGGGGTATCATCTGTTTGTGGCCTCGGTTAACAAGTTTGTAAAGGATGACTGTGTTACGCTGTCATTGTCATTGTCATTTGTTTTTTTACTTTCCATCATTCCCTTTACCACCCTCAGCCTATTGATTTTTGATTTTGTGAAGGGGTTTTTCATAACCAATGCCGCCTGGTCCGGTAATATTTCGGAAATCCTGGCCGAGGAGATCAACCATATTATCCCGTTTGTATCAATAAGCTGGATTAAGTCCCATGTGGTTAACCCGGACGCCTGCAGGTCCTTTAAAGCCATCAATTTTTTAATGCTGCCGCTCATCAGCGGCCTATTTGTCAAATCGCTTGAAACGTCCTACCGTAAAATATTCCAGCTGCCGTCGCGTCATCTGGTTTTTGGCCAGGCGTTTTATGTCATCATCAGCGTTTTTGCAGGCCTGCTTTTCTTTATGTCCAACTTCATCTGGATTATTTTCTCAACGGTGGGATCTCATGTTCTGAGTACGATAAACAACACCCCGTATGTGAATCAGATCTATCAACTGGCGATGCCGGTTTTGACTTCCCATCGGCTCAACCTGTTATCCGCTTTTGTTCTGATCGCATTTTATCTGGTGACCATTAAGCTTTTTTTGAATATTAAAATACGGTTTCGATACTGTTTGTTTTCCGCTATTGTTTTCTGCCTGTTGTGGCTGCTTGCCCGTCAACTCTTCAGTCTGTACATCAGCCACATCACTGAAGTCAGTGTGCTCTACGGGTCTTTGAGCTCGGTTATTCTTATCCTCATGTGGATTTTTTATTCAGCACTGGCATTGTTATTCTCTGTCGAGGTGCTGTACAATCTTCATCGCGGGTACTATCAATACCGGCAATGGTAAGTGGCAAAGCGCGCGCCTCGACCCCAATAGATCCCTACTTTTGAAATCCTCACACAAATGCGTACAGACGCCAAGCGCCCTTCTATTTTAATTTGAACCTCAGAGTTGCTTCTCACCTAATCCTGACTATTTTACCGGTGTTGAGCGTTATAAATTAACCCGCGTATAATAATCGAAGGAGTCATAAGATGAGCGAGCCGATTCGGATTGCACCCAATGAAGCCCGGCAAAAAGTTATTTCGGGGCAGGCACTGCTTCATCCTTAATCATGCGAATATAAACAAAATATTGACATAGAGGTCCGGCCAGTTTACAAGATAGATCACCCCTACTGTAAATATCTTAAAGAGAGGATCTTTACATGTCGCCACTGTTGCGTAACGCTTTCTGGACGCTGTGCCTGTTCATCTTGGTTGGCTGTGCAACTCACGGTTTACCGCGCTGGAGGAATTTTCAAGGCGATTTGCCCGGCCAGGGCTACCTATCGGTGGAAAGTGGTTTTGCCGTCTCTTCCGCGTGGACCTCCAGCCCTTATAACGTCACAACCTCTTCACCGGTTATTGGCATTGATTCCGATGGCCGCGAGGTGATTTATTTCGGCACGGTGGACGGGGAGCTGGTGGCGTTAAACTCAGAGGATGGCAAAGAGCGCTGGCGTCGATCTTTTGCCTCCGATACGCAATCGACTGCCATTATTTCAACACCCGCAATTTCCAGAAATGGAAATATCTATATCGTCGTCAATCGGCGAGATGCGAGCGGTCGAACCAGAAGTATCCTCCATAAAGTTGACGAATTCAGCGGGATCCGCTGGTCATACGCCCTTGGAAATGACGGGTTTGCATCCGGCGCGCCCAAAATCCTGGTATGGGGCGAAGATACGCTTGTATTTATTTATGCGACCGTATTCGTTGACGGAAATCCCCAGGGAGCGCTTCTGGTATTGCGCGACAGGGGCAAGGCAGTCGAATTGCTTGATCGTGAATCCCTGGGAACCTGTCAATGGGGCAGTACTGAGTTGCAGGTCCGCAGGGAAGATGTGGTCAATACCCTTACAGCTTTATGGAATTTTGCTTCGGTATTTAGGCCTGAAACCGCCGATGGCGGCAACTCAATTCCGGATATATTTATTGACCCCTCAGTGGCTGTATTTACGGCTCGAAAATCACCGTTGATTGCGATTGCCGATAATCTTTGCAGCATGGGTGCCTTTGAATGGGATGATGAACTCACCCCTGTCTGGCGGAAATTTCACCGTTATGAAAAACATTCCTCCACATCCATCTTACCCAGTGGTCTGATGGTTTTTGGACGGCAAAACGGCTCCGTACTGGCCCATGACATGGAAACCGGCAAAAAGATTTGGTCCTATAATTCCGGCCAACCGGTATTAGCGACCCCGGCAGCCACCGATTCTTACCTTTTTGTTGTCGCCAAGGAACATATTAAAGTGCTGGATCAAAAGGATGGGAGCCTCGTTTACGATGGGGGGGCGCCACGGCATTTTCGTTTGCCGGGTCAAACGTTTGCCTCGCCGGCTGTCACCCAAAATCGTGTATATATTTCAACCAGCGCCATGATGACCTTCAGCCACGATCTGTCAACTCGTAGCCAGGATACAAATTTTCGTGGAAACGGTCTGGCATCCATTGCCTTGGGCAACAACGGTGCAATTTATGCCGTTGCGGCTGACGGAAGAATCCATAAATACCCGGGCCCAAAGTAAAACATGCCCGCTTTAATTGATGGGCATGTTTCACTTTTTTTTCTTACTTTTGGAATTGTCGGGGACGTTTTTCGACAGCTTCTTATTCAACTCGTGCCAGTCTCTAACAGTCTCGCCTTTCTGGGTTTTGTCAAAGGTATACCGTTTATCAATATGGTCGGCGGCAGCCTCAATGACCCCTGCTGCGCCGATGATGGCATAAAGCTGGATTCCTTTTTTTTTGAGGGCGCTCAGCGTTTGAGCGCCCTTCCAGCGCAATAAAGGCGCATCCGGAAATTCCATCTCATCCAGCCAGGTTCGCGCCATGCGAACACCGGTATTTCGGCTCAGGTAAATCACGCGGTATTTTTTTAGCATCTCTTTGACCGCCTGGCGGCCAGCGCCGGCTGCGATATCCGAGACGACCGCATCTTTGAAGCCGCCTTCGATTTCAATAAGAATAGCCTTTTCACTCTTTTTCATTACCAGTACGATCCCATTGCCGCTTTCTCCGTCTGAGGCGGCCCGCACTTTGATGATGCCCGCGCGCTGCGGCACGTATTTTCGATACCCGTAACCATCGCCGCCGGTTAAATTTTTTCCCAGGGATTTATCATCCAGAAAAAATTCGACCAGGCGGCCGCCGTCAGCAAAAATTCTCCCCTTGGTTAACACTTTTAGATAAACTGGCGTGTTGACGGTTGTCACCCCGTCGTAAACGATCACGGCACCAAGGCTGCGGGTGGCTGGCAACACCAGCCAGCCGCACAGGATCAAAAAATGTAGATATTTGATTTTGAAAAAAACACTCATTTTCGTCATCTTGACACTAGGGGCTCGTTTTTTTAGAATATAGCGATACACAACCGGATGACCTTAAGATAACGTCGTATCTAACCTTTTTACCTTTATCATGACCGACTGGGCCGAGCCAAGCGATTTTAAAGAATGGGGCAAAAGAACGTTTGCCCTGCGCCCCCTTTTGATCTTTACCCTGATCTGCGCCGTTTTTATTTTGGAGCTGCGATTTGATTGGATCGAACGGTTTTTAGGATCCTATCTGGTTACCACGAATTCGGAACGACCCGAATCCGGTTCCATCTGGGAAAAAAGCCATCAAACCCGCACGGCCAGGCAAACCTTAGAAAAGATCATTACCGACCGTCAGGCCTTGCAGCGTGAAGCTCGCAGCGCAGCTTCATTTACTCAGATTGCCGCCAGCGTTACACCCGAAAACGGAGTTATGCTGTCGGCCGATCATTTCCGCCAGCTTTATGTGCGTCTGGCTCCTACGATTGCCCGGGAAATAATAACACCGCTTGAATTACTGGCGTTTGCCAGCAAAGGGCAATGGCGACGGACGTACTTTGAAAAATCCGGCAGCGGGTTGACGGTTTATTTGCTGGATACCCATAATCGCGTATTACGACAGCTTGAGCTGAGCTCGGTCCTGCTGTCCCAATTGCAGCGCGGAGAAGTGGCTCTGGCGGAATCATTGGATGAGCTGCCGAATTTTAGAAATCGTATTTATACGGCCGATCAATTTTTTGAATCCCTGGAATCTTTTCACGAAGAAGCCCGTCACAGCATGCTGCCGCATCCGGAATTGCTGCTAACAACACCCGGTCAAATTGTGCGCGTCGGTATTTCGGATGAAACCCAGGCCGGCTTCATCGAACTGGGTTTTGAATTCTTTGCCAATAACGAGCGCCGGGTTCTGGTCGTCCAAGGCCAGGAATGGGCGGTCTGGCGGCTGCGAGCGCATCTTGAAGGCCTGGACCAGGATCAGGCAACCGGCCAACCTGAAGAACAAAAACAGCATTGGACACGTTAATGAGAACTTTTGCCGTTTGGATGCGCCGCTTCATTACCTTTTTTTACCTGGCGCTTGTGCTTGCGGGCCTGGGCGCTTTGCTGTCGGCGGGGTTGTTTTTCATTGCGTTGCGCGATTTGCCCCGGGTACCGGAACCCCTTGGGCGCATTATCGAAACGCCCCCGACGGAAATATTTGCATCCACCGGCGAAAGATTGATGATCATTGGCGGTCGGGAAGTCGTTCCCCTTAATCGGATTTCGCCTGAATTTATTCAGGCGGTGATTGCCACCGAAGACCACCGTTTCTGGGAGCATCACGGCCTTGATAAGTTACGCACGCTTAAAGCCCTGTGGATAACGCTTTTTGAGTCCGGGAAAATTCAGGGGGCGTCAACGATTACCCAGCAGCTTGCTAAAAACCTGTTCTTCAGTTACCGGCGAACCTATATGCGCAAGTTTCGCGAGCTGATGGTGGCTCTGCAAATTGAAACCCAGTACAGCAAACGTGAAATTTTGGAAGCCTATTTGAATCAAATCCCCTTTGGCGTCGGGGCCTATGGAATCGAGCAGGCGGCTCGATCCTTTTTCGGCAAGCCGGCCCTGGAACTTAACCTGGCCGAAGCTGCACTGCTGGCCGGTCTGCCCAAGTCGCCTACCCGTTATAATCCATACCGCCATTTTGAACGAGCCCAAAAAAGACAGCAGCTGGTGCTGGCACGCATGGTTGCCGTCGGCTACATTACGGCCGAAGAAGCAGAAACGGCTGCCCGGGCCAATCTGCAACTGGCACCGCTTACCGCCGGCACACCCAGGGGCAGTTACTTTTTGGATCTGGTCTTAAATGACCTCGAAGAGCATTACGGTCCGGAGGTGGTTTACCATGGCGGGCTGAAAGTCAGCACCACCCTGGATCCCCAGCAACAGGCCTGGGCCATCGATTCTTTGCAAAGCGGGCTTCTAAAGCTCGATCAACTTTCGGGAATTACCGCCGCAGACGATCCGGGCTCAACCCATTCTTCATCGCATCCGCAGGGCGCACTGGTGGCAGTAGAATGTACCTCCGGTGCCGTCAAAGCCATGGTCGGGGGAAGAGATTATTCAGAAACCGAATTCAACCGTGCCATCGAAAATAATCGCCTGCCCGGGTCCGGCTTTAAGCCCTTTCTGTATTATGCGGCTTTCGAAAAGCTAAAATTAATGCCGACCAGTGTTTTTGTGGACAAGCCCGTAACGGTTCCGGTCGTCGGCGCCCCCGACTGGCGGCCCAAGAATTTCGGGCGTGAACACGAGGGTCCCATGATCTTAAAGCAGGCCCTTATGAAGAGTGTGAATGCCGTCGCGGCGCAATTGGTTGAGCGCGTCGGACCCGAAGAAGTGATCGATGTGGCCCGTCGCAGTGGCATTACCAGTCCACTGTCACCCGTTTATTCGCTGGCACTGGGTACCTCCGGCGTAAGTCCGCTGGAGATGGCGGCCGCATTTTCCACTTTTGCAACCGGTGGCATTCAGCATAAACCCTTCTGGATCCGACGGGTGGAGGACCCCCTGGGCCGGGTGCTGGAGGAGCACATCGTTCGCGGTCAGCGCTTACTGGACGCCAGCATTGTCTATCAGGTTGTCGATATGATGCGCGGCGTTTTGGCCAGCGGTACCGGACGGGTTATCCGGCGGATGGGTTTCGATCTGCCGGCAGCCGGTAAAACCGGCACCACGGATGATTATCGCGATGCCTGGTTTACCGGGTTCACACCGACTTTAAGCGTCAGCGTCTGGGTGGGATATGATCGCGGTATCAGCATGCGCGATGTAAACGGAGTCGGCATTACCGGCGGTCGTGGGGCGGCGCCCATCTGGGCGGATTTCATGATCAAGGCCACCAGCGGGGAGCCGGCCCGGGAATTTGTTGTCCCATCAGATGTCCACTTTGTAATTGTGGATCCGATTAACGGGGCAATTGCAGGACCGTGGGTGCAAAATAAGGTAAAAGTGGCCTTGCGTGCGGGTCAGACGGCATCTGATGTGCCGGTTCAACACACCGAAACGGTAACGGACAGGTCCGCAGCAGAGATCATGGATGAGGCCACCCTGCAAAAGGGGGATGAACCGGGCACACAGACGGTGGGTCAACCTTTTGTTGAATCAGCAGACAAGTCTGCCATTAAGGAAGAGGAGCTACCACCCGAAAAAATAGATTGACCTATTTACAGCATAGGGTGAGCGTTTCACAGCAATGCTTTCATTTTTTAAACATATTGCCGCACGGCTTTGGCTGACGGTCCTTATCGGCGGTGCCGCCAGCCTCTGGGTGCTGCCTTCCTTTCAGGACCGAATCGGGCTTGCCTGGATACTATTGCCGGTTATGCTCATTATGGTTGTCGCATTTGTGCTGGTCGGCTGGATTTCGAACCGATGGGGACTGAACACCGTTCAGCACCTCATACATGAAGCCGGCATTTTTGAAAGAGATGGCATGGTGGCCGAGGCTGAAAACCGGTTCCAGCGCGCGCTGGCGGTTTTCGACAGTTTCCTGATTTCTCCGGGGGCCAAAAAACAAAAGGCCGTACCATTAAGGGCGCGTATTGCCCGTTTTTACCTGGCCCGCGCCAGCAAAAGCGATGCCGCTGAGAGATTTCTGTTATCTTACCTGTACACCAATCCGCGAGATGAAGAAGTTGCCGAAAGCTGGATCGGGCATGTCGATAATCGCGGCGGCCTCAGAGAAGAACACCAGGAACTGGCTTACCTTATCGGCCGTGCGCAACCCCAAAATACGACCATCCAGGCGATACTGGCGCGTTATTACCTGATGCTGGAAAGAACAGATTTCCTGGCGTTGCAAACCTACCGGCGGGCGCTGGGGGCCAAAGAAAAGGTATCGGCCGACTTCCTCAATGACCTGGCAGCGCTTTTCCTGCAGGAAAAACGGGCGGATGAGTGGGCCCTGGAGATTTATCTTAAAGCGATTGAATTCAGCGACCAGCGGTCTGCCATTTTAAAGGGCATTGCAGCCTGTGTGCGCTGGATTTCGCCCGGCGAGCGCAACAAACCACTGTTGCAACAGGCCTATGCACACCTGGCAGGCCTCGATCCGGTTGACATAAAGAAAATGAGCGCAGGATTTAACCCCCCAGTTCAGCCTGCTGAGAAACGCACCGTGCCGCAATCGCCTCAAAAGCGGGCATCATTTTTTAGATCAGCCGGGGCTGTACTACAGACCTTTTATGAAGATGTAACGGCTGCACCGTTATGGGTTCTACGGTTGATTCGCCGGTCTTTGCAATCGACACAGTCAAGAAAAGTGCTGGCGGGTGTCCTGCTTACGGTTTTGGCGGCAGCCGTTATTGCCCTGGTGATCAACACGGCTTCGCATCTGATCAAGGTCGAGAAGCCGGTCGCCCAGAAAGTAGATAAAGCCCCCGAAGTTATCACCGACCCGTTTACCCTGCAGGTGGCGGCCTATCTCAAACCGGCCTATGCCCAAAAATATGTCGAACAGCTCAAAAAACAGGGTTTGGATGCATACTGGCGGGAAGCTATCAGCGCCAACAAAAAATGGTACCAGGTGCGGATTTCGCATTTTGCAGATAAAAAATCCGCCCGGGACTTTGGCGAATCACTCAAGGCAAAAGGGGTCATCGACGATTACTACGTGGCGAATTATGTTGCTCCTAAATAAGGTTCTGGGTTCAGAGGTTCAGGGTTGCGAGTTACGCATAACACGCAACCCGAAGTCCAGAACCCTGAACCTTATTTTAAATTCGGATCCTGCCCACGCACATAGGCCATCAGTTTTTGGGCCATGGCGGATTTAACCTGAATGGCATCATAATCGATGGGCACGTTGCTCAAATATTGCATAATCAGGGCATCACCATTTTTGAACCCGTGCGGCAATATGCCGCCAAAGAAAAAGCCCAGGTTTTCAATTTGTGCTGTGGTGGCGGCAGTTAAGGGGTCGGACAGGTTCAAGAAAAGATTTATAATTTCGATTTTTTTGAGGCACAGTTCGCGGACTTCAGTTTTGAGAGCTGCGATGAAATTTTTCCCGTAGGCCTCAACGATCATGCGGGCATAACGCATCGATCCGATCAGCTTAATTTTAAAATCAGCATGCGAGATTTGATTGCCGTCCTCCTTTGAGACCGTATTTGCTATTACAGGCGCGGCGCCCAGCTCCTTGTACAGATCTGCAAGAATGTCTTTGTGATGCGGTGGTGCATAAACAGTCTGCGATCCTGCCACCGGTGGCTGTAAATACAAAAATTGCACCAGCATGCTCACCCGGTGAGAAACCCGAGCGTTTATTCCTCTAAAAACGGTTTCCGGCGGTATTAATCCCAGCCTCAGGCCGCAGTCTTTGAAATCGAATCCATGCATCGTATGCTGGGATACCGTATGATTGGTAACTGCCTCACCGAAGGCACCTTTGATGCCGCGGCTGTGCGCCTGGTCCAGAAGATGATGGGTGATATTGCGAAAACACCCCATCGAGCGGTATCTGGGTTTGACCACTCCCTGGGCCATTTCAACAATTTGCGGGTTTTGATCCCAGATCTGAAAGACGCCGTATCCGGCGATTTCTGAATCATCGGCAATCGCGACGGCCGAATAAACCCGACCGCTGTCGTTCAGGGCGATTATTTTCTCCGGATAGTAGACATAATCGTGGGGATAGGTGTAGCCATAGGTTTTATATATGGTTTTGGATACCTCCGCCGCATCCTTCGGTTCCATTCGTCGTACATGGCATTTGAATGTCCCGGGTGTCCTGGCAATCGACACAGCAGCGGGTTCGTAGGGCTCGAGATCGCAGGCAGCGTAGTAGTCGGAAATGGTCTTGTTTTTCAAGCGCTTGA
>JASFGH010000056.1:0-12231 GCA_050123865.1 Desulfobacterales bacterium
CATTTGTTTATGATAGGGCAGTCTGTGCGAGCATGTTCGACATCAAGATGGTGCGCGACCGGTTGATTGTGACGCGCAGTTTTTCAAAAAGCTACAGCATGACCGGCTTTCGCATCGGCTACGTTGCCGCTCCGACCGAGATCATTAACGCCCTTTCTAAAATACAAAGCCATTTGACCGGAAATGTCTGCACCTTTGCCCAATACGGTGCCCTGGCTGCCCTGGCATTGGAAGAAGACTGGCTCTCAGGTCGCAAAGCTAGGCTGCAGCAAAAAAGAGATATGGCCTATGAACGAGTTTCTCAGATGTTTGACTGCATTCAACCGCAGGGTGCTTTTTATCTATTTCCGGACGTATCATCGGTGTTAAAAAAAGATGAGACATCGGAAGCATTGGCCCGGCGTATTTTGAAAAATGCCGGCGTGGCGGTGGTTGCCGGTGAAGCATTTGGCATGGCAAAGCACCTGCGCATATCGTTTGCAGTGTCAGAAGAAAATCTTATAACCGGGCTTAAACGCATAGCAGAGGTATTATGATCGGCATTATTGGATTCGGACGTTTTGGAAAACTGACCACCAGGTATCTGGCCGAAGATTTTGAGGTTTTGGTTTACAATCGAACTGATAAATCAACCGAGATCGAAAAATGCGACGCCCGTACAGCGTCGCTCAAAGAGGTTTGCCGCCAAAAAGTCGTTATTTTATGTGTCCCGATTTCCACGTTACAGGAGGTGCTGGTTGAAATCGAACCGCTTTTAAAAGAAGGTGCTGTGGTTGTCGATGTCTGCTCGGTAAAAGTCTATCCGGTCCGGTGGATGCAGGCAGCACTGCCGGAAACGGTTTCGATTCTGGCAACCCACCCCATATTCGGACCCGATAGCGCTGCGAATTCCTTAAAGGGCCACAAAATCTTTTTGAGCCCGATCCGAATCGACAGAAAACATTATCAAAAGGTCAAAACCTATCTGGCGTCAAAAGAATTGGTCCTGATCGAATCGACCCCGGAGGATCATGATGAGCAAATCGCCGTCAGCCTGGCGCTGACCCATTATATCGGAAGAAGCTTATCGGCGTTTGGAGCAGCGCCGCTCGGCATCGACAGCGAGGGGTATAAGCGATTGCTGCATATTCTGGAAGTGGTGGAAAACGACACCTGGCAACTGTTTCATGATATGCACCATTATAATCCGTATGCCCAGGAAAAACGGGCTGCATTTATGCAGGCCATGCAAAAAATAGATGACCAATTGGACTAAAACTAATCTCAAAAATGCGCATTATGTTTCTGAGGCGCGTTAACCTGCTAAGGTGTGCAATCGCCTGATGACAGTGTATTTCTGACAAATGCCGTTTATGTGAATCAAAACAATTTTCACAATTAGCTAAGAAATTCCGCAACAGTAAAAGAATAGAATGAAAATCTCGCCAAAATTAAACCAGGAGATAAACCGATGGCCGAAAAGGGAGTACAGCAAAAAATATTAATGATTCATGGACCCAACCTTAACATGCTCGGTATGCGCGAGCCAGAAATATACGGCCATCAAACCCTGGCGGAAATAAACAACGCACTGCGGGCGCAGGCAGAGCGGCTGGGCCTGGAGGTAGAAACCTTCCAATCCAACCATGAAGGCAAGATTGTCGACCGCATCCAGCAGGCACACGAAGGTTTTGATGGCATCATTATCAATCCGGCGGCCTATACCCACACCAGTGTCGCCATCCGGGATGCGCTTTCCATGCTGAATATTCCGGTTATCGAGATTCATCTTTCCAACATCAACAAACGGGAACCTTTTCGTCAGACATCATTGATTGCCGATATTGCCACAGCCCGCATTTCAGGATTCGGGCCCCATGGGTATCTGCTGGCTTTAGGCGGATTGGCGCAGATGCTATCAGGCAATTGACAAAAAAGCATTGACAGTTGTGCAAAAAAAAAGGTATGAAGGAATAATTAATGACTAGACAGACAACATGGATTTAAATTACAACACAAACGGGTATTTTAGTTTCGGACGCTTCTTTTTTAGCTTTAGAGGCGTCCATCCGGTTGTCTGACGCTCACCGTTAAGCGTTAATACCCCCGGGTGGACCTAAACCACTCGGGGTTTTTTATTGTTAGAAGCCTCGAGATAAATAATTAATCTCGGGGCTTTCTTATTAATTTTCACGCAAAATTTAAGTAATAAGGAGGCAACCATTATGATCTTTTGTTTCAGTGATAATGACAGAGCCCTTCAGGTTCTGACCCAAAAGCACATTCTTGCCCTGGATTATCTGACCTTTGACATGCTGGAAGCCGCTGCTTAAATAGGGAGGTATGATGTGATCGATATCAAGGTCAGCACATAAGAAGTGATTTAAATGAAGGATTGTTATCATGAAAAATCTTAAACTGGTCGCCCGCGATACCCAAAAGGGTACGGTGGTCAATGTATGCGACGTATATATTGGCCGTGATTTTGTCGTGATTGCCGGACCCTGCAGCGTAGAAAGTGAAACACAGCTGTTGGATACCGCCCGGGCCGTTAAAGCTGCCGGCGCGGATATGCTGCGCGGTGGCGCATTTAAGCCGCGTACCTCACCCTATGCTTTTCAGGGACTCGGCCTTGAGGGGCTAAAAATACTGGAAAAAGCCCGGCAGGAAACCGGACTTCCGATTGTCACCGAGGTGGTCGATCCCCGTGATGTATCCTGGGTGGCCGAATTCGCCGATGTACTGCAAATCGGAACCCGCAACATGCAAAATTTCTCCCTGCTTAAAGAAGTCGGGAAATCAGGACGCCCGGTGCTGCTCAAACGCGGTATGTACTCCACCCTCGAAGAATGGCTCAACTGTGCCGAGTACATTTTAAGTGAGGGTAATCCGGACGTCATTCTCTGTGAGCGCGGCATCCGAACCTTTGAAACCTATACCCGCAACACACTGGATTTAAGTGCGGTACCCGCCATCAAGGAATTGAGCCACCTGCCGATCATCATCGATCCGACTCACAGCACGGGGCGCATCAGCTTGATCGAATCGATGAGCTTGGCAGCTGCCGCCGCCGGTGCCGATGGCATGATCGTCGAGGTACATCATAAACCCGAAGAGGCCTTGTGTGATGCCGACCAGGCGCTGACACCCGATATTTTTGCAAATGTGATGAAGCGCCTGAGACCGTTGACAGCTTTTTTAGATAACCTGCCATCTGAGTCAACCGCTAAAAATGAATCTGGCAGAGTGAGGCGAAAATGAAACCGGAAGAAATACATAAGAAAATAAGCAAGATCGATCGCGAACTGCTGGTTTTGCTCCAGGAAAGAATGGGGCTGGCGCTGCGATCCAAAAAATTCAAGGAAACTGTGAGTGACCCGGAGCAGGAAAATGACATGCTGGCACGCGCGGAGCGCTTGAATCTGGATCTGATCGAAAGCACCTTTACTCGGCGGCTGCTGAATACCATTATTGACGAAACCAAGCGGCTGCAGGATGAAGACCGGTCATTGGCGGCGTTTCAGGGGGAGCACGGGGCTTATGGTGAGGTGGCTGCCCGGAAGCTGGTTCCAAAAGGCGCTTATATTCCCTGCCTGGAGTTTATCGATGTCTTCCGCGGTGTTGAAGACGGTTACTTCGACCTGGGGGTGGTGCCGGTGGAAAACTCTTTGGAAGGAGCGGTTACTCAGGTCAATGATCTGCTGACCACCACCGATTTGAAAGTCATCGGCGAAATCAAGGTAACTGTCAGTCACTGTCTGCTGGCCACCGAGGAGACTGATTACCGTGAAATCCGTCAGGTCTTTTCGCACCCGCAAGCCCTGGCCCAGTGCCGCAATTTTTTAATGCGCAACAAGCTTGAAGCGCGTCCCTATTATGATACCGCCGGAGCGGCCAAAATGCTGGCGCGAGAGAATCCCAAAGCGGCGGCAGCCATTGCCAGTTCTTTGTGCGCTGAATTGTACGACCTTGAAATTATCAAGGAAGGCATAGAAGACGGCCCGTCCAATTCCACGCGGTTTTTGCTGCTGGCCCGGGAGCCGCATCCGGACAACGGTGATAAGACGTCCATCATCTTTGCCGTACCGCACGAGGCCGGCCAGCTATATGCAGTGCTAAAATTGTTCGCAGATGCCGGTGTCAATCTGACGCGCATCGCCTCCATGCCGCTGCGCTCGGATCCGGGCAATTACAGTTTTTTTCTCGATTTTGAAGGGTCGGACAAGCAAGAAAAGATCGCGGCCGTTTTCAAGGAAATGGAACAACTGACCAAATGGATGAAACATCTGGGCAGTTACCCGGCAGACAAAACGACCTGAATTTTGCATGAAAATTAATGCGAAGCTCTTAATCTATATTAATGACAGCTGGTTATATAAATTATAGAAGTAATTCAAAATACCAATCAGGAATAAAGGATGAAAATCATTTTATCGCATTAATTTGAACCCTTTCGGCAAGCCGGAGACTCCCATCTGCTGCGTTATTCAGGGCAAAGCATAGTTCACTATAGCTTTACCATATTTTTAATTTGATACGCTCACTTGAGTGAGCGCTTGTCGAGGTTGCCGCAGCTACAAGGCAGATGGCGTTTCGCCATAGTAATACTATGCGGAACGACATCTAACACAGTAGATGCGGTGAGATCGGCAAGCCCGAAGGGTTTCAAATTAAAAATATTAAAAACGATCACATTCCTTAAATTTAAAATACTTTACCATATTTTTAATTTGATACGCTCACTAGTGGACGACCATCACCGGGCACTCAGCAAGGTGAATCACCTTGCGGCTGACACTGCCCACCAGAAGGCCTTTGACAGTCCCCAGGCCACGGGTTCCCATCACGATAAGATCCGCCTTACAATTCTCAGCGACCTTTAATATAGATTCAGTCTCGAGGCCGTCCTGCAATTTTTCCTGTACCGTGAAGGTTGTGCGGCCCAACTCCTGACGCGCATCATCAAGGACTGCTTGGGCCGCACTTTTCCGCTTTGCAAACAGCTTCTCAAAATCGGTATAACCCAATAAATCAGAGGGATTGCGAAACACATGCACCAACCATAAGGTGGCTTCAAAACGTTCAGCAATCGCCTTGGCACGCTGGAGCGCTTTCTGGCTATACTCGGATCCATCATATGCTAAAACAATATTTTTAAACATTTCTTTACCTCCACCTCCACATTAGGAGACTGATCCAGAATTTATTCAGGCTCCATTTCCGGTGAAGCCAGGACCTGTCCGGTACCATATGATGGGTGGATTTCATCCGGTGACACAGAAGATATGATCGTATAGCTCTGGAGCAAGCGATTACCCAATAATTCGGCAAGACGTTTGTATAGCAAATGACTGTTGGTTGGATCTTTTTCCAAAACCTTTTGCAGCCTGTCTTTATCCCAGCTGAGCAGTTTCGATTCGGCCATGCATTCTGCCGACGCAGAATAACGCTCCCGACCAATCAGACTGGACCATCCGAAAGCCTCTCCGGCATTGCTGACGATGTAAACAATGTGCCCAGTTTCCCCGATACTCAGTTTGATGCGCCCTTTAAGCAAAATATAAAAGGTATTTGCCGGGTCCCCCTCACGAAAAAGCCATTCTCCTTCTGTGTGGGTTTCGGTCACCGCGATCTCCATGATTTCCTTTACGAAATCTTTGCTCATTTTCCAAAAAATATCTTTTTGTTTTAAATACATGCTCATTTTCCTTTCTAAAACCCATGCGGTTTATTGAATTGATTTGCGGATTACGCTTCGTGGAATACCGGCTGCCCGATTTCTTCCAGGGAAAAATTATAAAAGACATGATGGCCATCGTAATCCAATACCCGTAAATCATCAGATTGTTTGAGATCACCCAAAATCACGTTAAAGTGTTGGCCGTAGCGCTGTTTGACCAGTTCCTCGGGAACTTCGTATGCGATGTATTTTTTAATGCCCTTTTGGGTCAGTTTCTCGATCAATTTGGGATCGTCCAGCGCGGCATAGGTGGTCAAAATTAAAATGGGCCCTGTTCCTGTAAATAAAATGCCTGCTTTCATGGGGCACCTCCTTTTGTTGAATGGGTTTTCAGGAGCACCTGGAAAGCTCTTGGGCAACGGACAGGCTTGCTAACCAGCAGATCTCGGCAGGAATCGATGCGAAGTTACGCCCGAATCATTTGATCGGTCGAATGCTTGGGGGAAATGAAGTCTATAAACAGAAAAGGGGATACCAGACCAAACAGATAATCAATTTTTTTCAAATAAAGTGTTGCATGCCACAAAGGAGAAATCCGATTATCGACAGGTTCTGGATACTTTGGATGCAAATACGGCCAGAATGGAAAATCGATTATATAAGCTTTCGAACCATAAATTAAGGGTTCGCAAATTGATGTCAAGAAAACCCGGCGGTCAAATTCTGTTCTGAGACAACCGCCTGATGCATGTTTTCAGTCACTTTCAAATTCCCCACCAGCGAAAGGTCCATCCAGGAGCGGGCCAGAAAATGAAACTGCAACCTTCAACAAGCCTTGCATTGGAGATTTGAATTCGCTAAAACCATAGCGGTTATCTATTTCGGCCACATTTAAATCATAATAGGCGGGTGGCGATGCAGGTCATTTATGACAGTTTTCTGGCCGGGGCACGAGCTGCCAGAGGGTTGGCAGTCATCATCGATGTCTTTCGTGCGTTTAGCTGCACCCCGTTGTTGTTTTCACTTGGCATTGAAAAATGCATGCTGGTGGCCACGCCGCAAGAGGCTTTTGCGCTTAAAAAAGATAGGAAAGATATTGTGTTGATTGGCGAAAGCGGCGGCATACCGATTGAAGGCTTTGACCTGGGAAATTCTCCCAGCGAGATTCGACGACAGGAGCCTTCTTTTTTGAATGACCGCACCGTCGTTCAACGAACCTCGTCCGGTGTCCAGGGTGCGCTGGCGGCCCTGGACGTTGCCGACGAGGTCCTGGTTGCCAGCTACACGGTTGCCCGGGCCACTGCCGATTATATTCTTGCAAAAAAACCGAAACGGGTGAGCCTGATTGCCATGGGCTGGGAGCTCAAGGAGTGGGCCCCGGAGGATGAGGGCTGCGCGCGCTATATTGCGCATCTGTTGGGTGCCGGGGACTACGGTCACAATAAAGCCCTGGCAGAAATTGTCTCAAATGAAACCGCACAGCGCTTTTTACGGGCCGACAATCCGCATTTTCCGGCCGAGGATCCCATTTTGTGTCTGCAGAGGGATGTATATGATTTTGCCCTGCGTGTTGAACGAGAACAGCAGCTGGTTGTGGTGCACAAAATCAACTCCCCTGGTAGTATAAAATCGGATATCTAATTAGCTATTGCGAACCGCGCTCGAGGGTATTACATTAACTGATTGGTTAAGATTTTAGCGCGCTCAAAATAGGAATCCATATTCATGCGGTTTAACAACTTCTGGGATTATCGCCGGATTTTGTTTTCAAAAGGCTTTGCCTCAGCGGTGTGGCAATCAAGAAAAAATGTGCTGGCTTACGGCCAGGGCTGCCCGCTGAATGCCGGGCCTTACATGGCAGAGCTGGATATCACCTATCGATGCAACTGCCGCTGCCAGATGTGTCAGCGCTGGCAGGACCCTCGCAGTGATGAGCTGCGCGCGGATGAATATGAGGCCCTTGCCGCAGAGCTGCACGACCTGGGTTCCCATCAAGTCAGCATCGCCGGCGGAGAGCCGTTGATGCGAGACGATGCATTTGATATCATTAGAAGTTTTTCTGAAAGGGGCATGTCCGTTAATATTTGCACCAACGGTCTTTTGCTTGAAAAATATCACACCCAGATTTGCAACTCCAAAGCAACCTGCGTGACTGTCAGCCTGGACGGCGCCTCAGCCGACAGCCATGACACCATCAGAGGCGTTCGGGGTTCCTGCCGTGAGACTGAAGATGGTATCCGGCAGCTGCTATCGCACCCCCGATCGTCGCGCCCGATTGTGCGCGTCCGCATGACCATCTCCAACCAGAATGTGAATGAAATGCGGGCTTTTTACCAAAAATGGGATGGGCTGGTCGATGACGTTTTGTTCCAGCCGGTTCACCATTGTAACGATGCCTATTATACCGGCATGGACGAAAGCAGCTTGCATCTGGATCCCGAGCTCATTGCCGAACAAATCGATGCCACTCCCCTGGCAAACGACGGCTATCTAACACGCCTGATTGACAGTCTGAAAGCCTGCGGATCGTTTCCCCATCTGCAATGCTATGCCGCGGTATTGATGGCCCGTATCGATCCCTGGGGCAATGTTTATCCCTGCCTGGAGCAGCACGTCAGCGTTGGCTCTATTCGTCAAGCTGATTTTAAAACCATCTGGAATTCAAAACGCATCCACACGGAACGCCAGCAGCTAGCTTCTGACCGCGCGTGCAACTGCTGGTACAATAATACGGCTTTAATCGGCCATTACGGCAATTTGCTGGAAAAAACCCGCATTCAATCGCTGTGGGATCTGGCGCGCCACAATGTCACCTGTCATGTCCCGGCGGTCATTTCAGGAAAAAAATATTAAGCATTATTTAAACGTGTCTCCATGCACATACGCATTTCAAACCCATGGTCAATGAAGAAAAAAACGCTTTGTTGATTGAACGCATCCGCTCAAACGCGATTCTTTTATTCTTCGTTTTACAATGCCTTTTACTTTTGCCGGCTGATGCCATCGCAGATAATTCACTATTAGAGGCGCCAAATGAAAATGAGGCGCGCGTTGTCTCTCCTGAGCCTGATGATGATTTAAACCATATTATCAATCCTTTAAAATCGACGTGCTATGACTGGAGAGGCAGCGTTATACCCTGCGTCTATAAACGACCGTACGCAGAACTCCTGGTCGATAAATCCGTCCCAGAGCAGCGTTTTATGGACAATAAAAACGGTACGGTAACCGATAACCTAACCGGACTCATCTGGTTGAAAAATACAAGATGCTTCGGGATGATGGATTGGAAAGATGCTCAGCTGGCGGCAATAAGCCTGAAGGATGGAGACTGTGGTCCGGATCCCGCACTTATGCTTTCAGATGGTTCGACAGCCGGCGACTGGCGTTTACCCTCCATGAGTGAACTGTGCACGTTAATCGATTTCAGTAAAAGAAATCCTGCTCTACCCGACGGCCATATGTTTTCAGATTTCCCATCCGGTTACTTTTGGTCGGCGACCACTCTTGATAATAATCCCGGAATGGCATGGATTGTGTACTTCGAATCCGGCACGACCTGTTACGATGATATCAAATACCATGCCGGTCATATCTGGCCGGTCCGCGGACCGGTGGAATAACCCGGCATATTTTGAGGGTAAAAATCTCGCCTTTGTGCAGTTTACCTTTAACCTTCCCTTATCCGAGCATTTCGATAATTTCTTCAGCAGATGTATAGGGTCTGCTCTGGGATATAGCCGTTGGCTTGAATGTTAGATGACCGAATGCGAACCCCAAACCTCTGCGCAAAGAGACATCTTCTTTAACCGCCGCGAGCCAGCCTTTATCGGCTATCTTTAATACATAGGGCAAACTCGTGTTTGATAAAGCATCAGACGCTGTTTTCGCAACGGCAGATGGCAAATTGTCCACGCAATAATGTTGGATGCCGTCGACGACGTAAGTCGGTTCGTCATGCGAAGTCGGCACACAGGTTTCAACGGCTCCGGCGGGATCGCAGGATATATCCACAATCAGTGCCTTATTTTTCATGAGGCCAAGCATTTTGCGGGTCACAATATGTTCATCCGATTGAGGCGGCCATTTGACGGCATTAATTAAGAGGTCGACCTCGGGCAGCATTTGTCGGACATTATATTGATTTAAATATACGGTTTTTATCCCGGGTAACATCGTTTGGCGGAGGTTTCTTAATTTCTCTAAATCAATATCCAGCAGGGTGACATCCGCCCCCAGGCCAACCGCATAGCGTGCCGCTCCGAATCCGACATTGCCGGCTCCAAGAATCGCCACTTTAGCCGGCCTGGAACCCACAGCGCCTCCGACTAGAATGCCACTGCCGCCGCTGGTGGTAAACATCTGGTAAACGCCCATAATGAGCCCAACCTCGCCAGCGATTTCGCTCATGGGCGTCAGCAGAGGGCATCTGCTGTCATCGGTTTCAATATCCTCGTAGGCAATTGCAATTACCTTTTTATCCAATAAGGCCTGGGTTTCTTCAGGGTTGTTGGCTGAATGAATGTAGGTAAAAATAATCTGTTCTTCTCTCAAAAGATCGAATTCCTGCGGGAAAAGCTCTTTGACCTTCAAAATCATTTCCGCCTTCTGGTAAACTGTTTTGTCATCGGGCGCCAGATTTGCCCCCGCCGCAGTATAATCCGCATCGGCTATACCACTGCCCGCACCGGCCCGGGTTTCAATTATAATTTGATGCCCTCTGGAAACCAGCGCATCGACAGCTGGCGGCGTCATCGAAACTCTATGCTCGTTTTTCTTTATTTCCCTGGGAACGCCTATGATCACGGATTCACCTCCTTTACTGTTATACATCATGAACTCTTGGCTTTACTGTTAGCCGATATTGTTATATGAATCCAGCGTTATTATAAACAGCCCACATTTATTTATTAGAAATTTTAAAAGTTTACAAGTTTGCAACCATGAAAGAATGCAGCGTAACCCATCCGCCCCAAATCAATTTGGCCCGATTGCCCACGCCGCTGCACCCGCTACCGCGTCTTAGCGCAAAGCTGGGCGTTGATATATTTATGAAAAGAGACGACCTTACCGGCAGCGCGCTTTCAGGCAACAAAATACGCAAACTCGAATTTGTGCTCACAGATGCCATCGCGCAAGAGGCGGACACCGTTCTGACTTGTGGCGGTGCGCAGTCCAACCATTGTCGCGCGACGGCTATCGCTGCCGCCATGCTGGGATTGAACTGCCGGTTGCTCTTACGGACAGAGGACCCTTCGAACCCACCTTTTCCAATTTTCAGCTTGAAATAGAGTTTTCCCGCGATGGTGACATCAACATTATCGATGGCTATGTTGGCCGGGGATACGCATTGTCCCGGCCTGAAGAGCTTTCCATGATGTGTGATGTGGCTCGAACCGAGGGAATTTTCCTTGATCCGGTGTACACCGGCAAAGCATTTTTTGGAATGATTCAGGAACTCAAGCGCGACCCCAAGTGTTTCGGAGAACGCATCATCTTTATCCATACCGGCGGTATTTTTGGGCTGTTCCCAAAGGCCCGTGAAATCGAAACGCTGCTTTCATAATTTCACGGCATTTTTAACTTAAAAATCAAACGAAGACTTGACCCCCATTTTTTCATTTTTCGGGCAAGGCGATCGGTAAGTCAGCCTAGCGGATTTCATAATTTGGCATGGCGCAATCTGCGGCAAAAAGGTCGAAAAGTCATATCGGCTCAGGAAAAGTGAACACTGGCTCATTACATCGCTTTGGCGGGATTCAACATAAGTGAGAACGCGGCCAGGGGTCGAAAGAGGCTATATGTCGATGGGTACTATTTCACGGTAAGTACCGGACAAGGTGCCGTTAAAATAATCAGCTGAGCGTTGGAACCGAAAAGCAACTTGCCAACTTTAGAACGTCTGCGAACGCCGATCACGATTAGATCGATGCTGTTTTGCTCGGCGAATTGGACGATATCTTCTCCGGCCGACAGAGCACTGACCACGACATGCGTGTCACAGGCCAGAGTCAGGGTGGCAAACTCTCGCTTGACGTGGTCCAAATTTTGTTCTGCCTGTTGGACAGCCTCTCTGCTCAATTCCGGTCCCTGCTCAAGGGATCTTAGCAGATGAACCTCGGCCTTGAAGGCTTTGGCCTGCTGTTTTGCCAGGGCCAGGACGTCCTGGGTGACGGTGGAATAATCATAACCGACTAAAATTTTCATAAGTGCCTCCAGATATCAAATGATCAGCAACCACAGCGGGGTCGGAAGGCCCAACGTCAGCCTTGTTGTCAATACATGACCAGATCACCAAAATAAGGATTATTTAAGGCGTTTACGATCGGTTCGAGGTCGACCCTTTTCCAGGCGGCCCAGGATATATTTTGCCAGTGCAACGGCACAAAAGCCGCATCGTCATATAGAAGCTGTTCCACCCGCTGGAGCATTGTGCCGCGTTTGGTCGGATCGAGCTCCGATTGGCTTCTGAGCACCAGATCATCCACGATTGGGTTGCAGTAGCCGCCGCTGTTGTCTTTTCCGTAGCCGGTGGTCTTGTTGGGACACATGGTCAGGTATTCGCTGTAGTT
>JASFGH010000057.1:0-12215 GCA_050123865.1 Desulfobacterales bacterium
TTATTAAATACTAAAAATGAAAACAGTATTTAAAATAATCGGGATTGCTATCCTGCTGGTTGTGGTTATCGGGGGAATTTATTTTTATGTGGGCTTGCCCGAGGTGAGCGAATTAAAAGTCAAAAATCCCAGATCAACGGCCCTGATGGTCCAACGCTACAGGGAGGCAAAGAAATCCGATGCCACCTTCCGTATCCGACAGAAGTGGATTGAATTGAAAGCGATACCCAAGCTGTTGCAGGAAACGGTGAGGGTTACTGAAGATGCCAGCTTTTATCAACACAAAGGCATCGACTTTGCGGAACTGAAAGCTGCCATAAAAAAGAACTGGCAAAAAGGCGAATATGCCCGGGGCGCCAGCACTATCACCCAACAACTGGCTAAAAACCTGTATCTTTCCACTGATAAAAGCATCATCCGCAAAATCAAGGAATTATTGATCACCCTCAGGCTGGAAAAAGATCTTTCTAAAGATCGAATTTTTGAACTTTATCTGAACGTGATCGAATGGGGACCTGGGATATTCGGGGTACAGATGGCCGCTGAGTATTATTTTAACAAGCCCGTTGGCCAGTTAACGCTGGAGGAGATCGTCCGCCTGGTAGCCGTCATTCCACGACCCCTAAAAATAAATCCAACCGAAAATAGCGACTGGTTGAAATGGAAAGCCCGCTGGATTCTGGATGCCCTCAGACGCTACGCCTATATTGACGAGAATCAATACCAAACCATCTACGACCGCTTTCAATAGCCGACCTTCACAATACTTACATAATTTGCCTGAGAGCACGCGTTGCCTTTCGTAGGATTTACTTTTTGCTCGAAATATGTAATGCAAAATAATGTATGCAGGCTGGTTGCCATATGATTAATTATGAATAATGTTAATCGTAATGTAGCTTGATGTGGGAGATTAGAACCCAAAAAAAGGTAGGTTAAAATGGCAAAAAAGGATAAAGGCTCATTGTTTGACGAATTAGACATCCCGTTGCCGTCATCAGCCGATCTGAGGGGAAAACAATCGGTTCGGGCAACATTTAAGTTATCACCGCGGGCGATCGATGTGCTTAGCATTGTTGCCACGCATCTGGGGATCAAACAAAAATCCCTGTTTGATCATCTGATCGAGGATGCCCAATCGTTGAGCATGATCGCCAACGAAATTGAATACGAGGCCTTTGGCATGCTGGATCGAATTCAAAAAACCTTTGTCGTCAGCCGGCGCACCCTCTCGAGCCTCGAAGAAACATCGCGCAAATTCAATACGCCGCGAGACGCACTGGTGGAATATTCCATCCAGCGATTGTTGCCGGTAATTGCCAGAGAGCGTGAACGGCACCGCAGACGCAAGGCCATTTTAAAGGATATTAACGCACATCTGGCACAGGGAATGAAAATCCTGCAAAAAGCCCAATCACAGCTGGGTGAAGAAGACCCTGTTTTTGCACGATTTGAAGCCGCGATGCATTCTTTGGTTAATGCCCAGAGCCACATCGAAAATTATGTGGAAAAAGGAAGTGTTATCGAGGAATTTTAAATCCTCTTTTCAAGCACATGGTCTTGCCGAATTTAATTAAAAGGACTCAACCTACTTGGGTGCCAGCATCAGCAAGCCTTCATCCGAATTCAAATCCATTCGAAAGCGTCGCAAATAATTTAAGCCCAGCAGCCCCATATTGGGTTGATTGGGGAGATCCATTACCAGCGCTTTAACATTGTTGACTTCATACCCCTCAAGCGTGATCGAATCCAAAACGACCTCAGGCGCGTAAAGTTCACCACTGGCCGTATAAACTTTACGGCGCGGATTGCGAACGGATATGACGATGCCGAGCGCTCTGACGGTTGAAAATGGGACGGTGACCATCGAAGCGCCCGTATCAACAACAAAATCTTGCGCAATATCCCGGTTGAGTGACGCCGTCACCGGTATTTGGCGCGTGCCAGGTGCAAACCGAATAACGATCATGGACGCCTGGCCTTTTAATTCGGAGATCACAGACTGCAGTACACTGACCTCACTGCCCATGGCCCGCGGATATTCTCTGGCTGCCAGTAGCCGTTCCGCTGTTTCCCAATCACCTTCTGCCAGGGCCAATTTTACGCCGAACAAATATATGTTGAAATCATCTGGCAACTGCTGGCCGCCGCGGGCATAGACCTGCCAACCCTCCTGAATATCGCCGCCTTCAAGCAACTCATTCAACCAGCTTTGATAAAGACCGGATTGGAGCTCCTTGAATCGTGTTTTTTCCTGATCGTCTTTAGGCGCTATGGATTCGCTGACAGTTTCCATTAAGTTAACGGCGTCTTCCTGGCCACTACTTTCGACCGTCAAAGCGACTACATCCAGCATCAGTGAAATATCGCCTGCCTGTGCGAGAATTTCAGCATCAAAATAAGAGGCCGCCTGGTCGCCGGAGCCTTCCTGAGCCGCACGTGACAGCACCAAGCGCAATTGGCTGATCACCGCTTCAGGTTTCAGGTAGTCAGGGGTCAGGTTGGGCGACAGCCTGGATTCAAAACGAAACGCCCGGGCAAATGCCTCCAGGCGATCCATATTTGAAAATTCATCTCCTAAAGCCAGCGCCCGCACAAATTCTTCTTCACGGCTGTTGGCAAAGCTGAGGCGATAATAGTCGTCAACCCGAATATCCGCTTTTAAATTGCGCCCTTCTTCTCCGGTCCATAAAAAGGCCCCGGGGTCTGGATCGCCGAAAGTCCAGCCAACTACTCGACCCTGCTGGATAAATACGCCGGCTTCGTTGATATCGCCTGAATCGGCACCTTTCATATAATCGCCCTGTGCGGTGACATCCCCCATGTCAACCCGTTCCGGCGGGTCAGAAGATCTGAGCGCCGTCCAGGTCAGCGGCGTGTCCGCCGACCAGGGATGCAGTTCCGGGCTATCGATAATTTGATCCTCCCGGATTCGCCAGAGACTGATTGGTTCCTGGTCGTTAACGATGCCACCTTCGATGGTCGATGGAACACCGGTCCCCATCTGAAGAACCCAGCTGTAACCGCCTATTATCTGACGGGTGGGCACCGCAATCCAGCCGCCGCCGACGACCGGTACGATCGTTTCCGAAAGCAGATTTCCGACAACATCCCTTATTTGCAGCAACCCGATCGGAATCGCAAAGGGCTCAGCTTCGTCGGCCGGGCCGGCTTTTACCAAAGACGTCTTTTCGGGCAATGGCAGGGGTTCGCGTTTGGGTAACGGCTTCTCGACAACGGCAGACTTGTTTTGGGATAGGGGAACGCTGGTACGGTTTGAAGGGGTGTAGAAGTAATAAAACAGGCCCACGGCAATCAGGATAACGACCATGGCCGGGATCCAGCTTCGGCTTTTCTTTGGAACGGGTGCCTCATGCAGGGATGCGCCGCAATTGTAACAGATATCAGACTCAATGGGATTTTTAATGCTGCATTGAGGGCAGTCGATGATATTATCGTTGCCGGCTGTTTGGGTATCCATGATCAGATTAGCAAAAAAACATCGTTTTTAATCGTAAAATGAAGCTGCTCATTACAAACTATAACATAAATCTTAGGGGGCCAAAATACATAATCTGACATTACCGGCATAATTCCGCTTCGTGTCTGGCTGAGCTTCCAGCGGCTTTAATGCGGCATAGGCTGCAAAGTCATGGCTATCGTATAACATATAGACGACATCGGAAAAGGGTGCATAAGCTTCATTGAACTCCAGTCCGGCACTCATGCGCATCAATTGGTCAAGCGTAATGCTTAGGCGGGGGTCATCTGCCTGCCGCCACTCAGGCACCGGCGCAGGGCTGTTTAGCTGAAGTTTGATTAGCTACCCCTTTAATCCTTTGCATTTCGCTGTTCAACAAACAGGGTCAGTCCCTCCATTTTGATAATCTGGACCGGCTGCCCGGCTTCAATGGGAGGCCCGTCATCCAATTTTTCGGCCCGCCAGAGTTCACCGCGGACCTGCACGTAGCCCGATGGTGCCAGTCGATCCCTGGCAACACCATACTCGCCGACCATTGACCGCGATCGGCCGGGACGCTCCCAATCATACGCCCGCCAGACAACCGGAAACAGCACGACGTCTTTGATAATCCAGAAACCAATGATACTCCAGAAAAGCCATACGGGCAAGACGACCCAATGCTGGATAATAATCAAAATCAGAATGACAGCGAGCAATCCTGGAATATTCAACAAAATATATCGCAGATAAATCGGCCGCGGTATTTTCCGAAAATTCAGATCCATCTTTGAAAGAGTAAATTTTTGACAGGATCTACAAGATAAACTGGATTTCTTTACTCAAAAAACAATGTCCGATTAATCCTGTTAATCCTGTCTAAAATAATAATAGATTTTTCCGTTTATGAGATAATACGAATATATTCGCTTTCCAATAAATTTCGCTCGGATTTAATCTGGCCAAATGCCTGCTTTAAGGATTCGCGCTCAACAGGATAATCCTTTCTCAAGATAGCCGTTTGGGTCGGGCAAAGATACCAGGAGCAGATCCAGGGTCGGTTAATGCGCGGCAGTCGGCATCCTCTGGATCCATGGTAGCAACACGGATTTTTTAAATTGGCCTTTGGCTGACACGGTGGTATCGGGAGCTGATTTAAATGCAAGATCGGTAGAAAGCAGGATCGAAATCAGAAATACCGAAAGAACCCGTTTGCCGATTGAAATTCGCATTATTTCAAACCATATATGACTAGCGCCGCTGAAGAAAACGCCTGGCCTGCGAAAGGTTTTCTGCGGCGGCCACCATCAGATGATCGTCGATGCGCTGCCCGTCCAGGTACTCATTGAGATGAAAATCGCTGCCGTCCATTTTGCATATTTTCCCGCCGGCAGCTTCGACAATGACCCGTGCCGCCGCCAGGCCCTGAAAGGAATCATTGGTAATGACGGCTGCATCGGCACGACCCATGGCTACATAACACATATGCGCGGAGGCGCACCCCAGCGACCGAATTTTACCTGGAAAGGTGGTCTTATAGTTTTGGTGAAAACGGGAATAGGTTAATAATAGGCTTTCGTCATTGATATGGCCTGAATCGCTTACCCGGATTTTTTCATTGCCCCAAAATGCATCCTTACTGGGCCGGGCGTGAAATAGATCGCCGGTGGCCGGCATGTAAAACAATCCCAATGTCGGCCAAAAATTATCCAGCAAAGCGATGGACATGCCCCAGATGGGAATCCCCCCCTGAAAATTGGCCACCCCCTCCAGCGGATCAAATATCCAAAGATAGCGTTTTTGCCCGTGGGAATAATTTTCATTGAGTTCACCAAAGCGAAAAATCTGGTGTTCCGGAAATTCCTGTCTTAGACGATTTTGAAACACGCTGTTAAGCTGATTTTCAGCCTCGGTCACAACGCGTTCATCAAATCGGACCTGTGGCTTGCCTTTGCCGTAATAAGCCATTGCCTTTTCACCTGCCTGGTGAATGGCATCCATCGCAAATTCGCTTAGCTGATCGATCCCAGGGGCCATACAATACCTCCTTTAATTTATGAACTATGGTATTTTATGTTTCGTGTTTGCTGTGTAGCATGCAATAAACCAAACACCAAATACTAAAACTAAAAACCAAACCCTAGTCTTTTGTAATCTTAATCACCACCAGGGTGACATCATCTTCAGGTGCGCGGTCTCCCAGAAAAACATTCAATTCATGAAAACAGGATGTCAGAATTTCTCTGGCGCTCGCCTGAGCGAGCTTGCGGGTGATCTTATAAATGGTTTCCTTGCCGAACATCTCACCATCTGAATTGCGGGCCTCCCAGAGACCATCAGACCCCAACAAGATAATCTGACCTTTTTTCAGATTCGTCTTCTGATATTGCGCATAGTGCCCATCCATGTCAACGCCCAAAGCGATGCCGTCACCGCGCAACTCTTCAAAAGTGTCGATTTGGGGGTCATAGAAAATGGCCGGATCGTGTCCGGCACGAACCCAGTGCAGACATTTGTTTTTCGGGTCGATGGTCAGATAAAACAGGGTCATAAATCCGCCTGTCTCTTCAAAATCTCTGGCCATCTGTTGATTAACGTCGGATACGATATCCACTAGAGTGCCCGGCAATATGGATCGTTGTCGCAGAAAGGCCCTGGCAGTAGCCATCATCAACGCAGCAGGAATGCCGTGACCGGACACATCTCCAATGGCTACCGTAAAATCTCCTGGATGGGTTTCACTGGTATCCGGAAAATCATAGTAATCGCCACCGGTCTCGTCACAATAGACAATGGTGGCGGCAACATCCAATTTATCCAGTTGCGGGCTTTGTCGGGGCAAGAGGGTTTGCTGGACTTCTTTAGCCAGATACAACGATTGGCGAATCTCATCCCGCTCTATAAGCCCCTCGGTCATCTCATTTAAACCATCGCCCAGAACACCCAGCTCATCATTGGAGACCACTCTTACTTTTTGCTTGAAATGCCCTTTTCTCACGCGGCGCACCAGCACCATCATATCGGTGATGGGTTGTATAATGGATTTGCCCGAAAGCACATTCAATCGACCGCCGACAAAAATGAAAATACCGCACAGGACAATCGAAAAAATGAGCAACTCCCGGCCAAAATCGGCAGCAGAAACGGAAACTAGATCGATTTCCCACAAAATAAAGACAAGGGTGCCGACCAGAATAATCATCGGTGCCAGCGTTCCCACTCCGTATAGTACCCGTATTCTTCTGAGAATTGACAATTTGATGGTTCCCGGTATGGCAGCCAGTTTGCCGGCCGGGAAAAAAATCCGAACCAGCCGGCGGCGGGTATAGGCCTCGGCCAGAAAAAAAGAGATAATGGCTGAAATGTACCCGACCATAAACCCTCGAAATGCGACAAAAAAGCTGATTCGAAGAGGTGCATCTCTGAAAATTATAAAAAAAATGCCCAAATGCGCCGTCAAAACGATCCAGATGGTTAAATTGACCAGCCCGATGATCAAAGGCAAATTCAATAACCGACGAGAAGCTTTTTCCGCCAGATCAGACTCTATTTCCAGCCCCTGGCGCATAAAATTGATCACCTGCGTAATCGGGCGCTGAACAATATATTGCAGCCCGATCCCGATGCAGATCACCAGGGGATAAAAGGCAAGAATGACCAACCAGCCACCGGCCAGAAGGAAGGCTCGCTGTTCTTTAAAAAATTCCACCGGTGTGAAAAGGTTGAGCAGGACGATGATAAGAAAACCCAGTAAATTTGCGCCGATATTGCGACCGTAAAGTTCAGGGAGGCGGATTTTCTGAAAAGAAGAATCCAGAGTGGTTATCAAGCTTTCTATCCTTTCTGCGGGAAAATATCGACCGGGTTGCGGCACAGCAGTGCAGCCTAAATCAAAATAGCCGCTCAGAATAAAAGGATCAAGAGGAAAAAAATTTCCTGATCTGATTGCCGAAATGACGATAAGCCGTTTCAAAACCCCTTTTCTGTTGGTTTGCGGGTTTTGAAACCACTTCTTAAGTTTATGAGAATCTATCCATGGACAATAGCCCTTGACTCACCCGGAATAGTGGAATAATGGATCTATTGAATTGCTTGATAAGGAGAAACTCATATGGACTCAAATATTCCAACCCGAGAAGACGCACTGGCGCTTTTGAAACAATACAACAAAAACGAAAGCCTCATTAAGCATGCACTGGCGGTGGAAGGTGTCATGCGCTACATGGCCCGCAAGCGGGGCGGCGACGAGGAAAAATGGGGGGTGATCGGTCTGATTCATGATCTAGACTATGAGCAGTTTCCGGATCAGCACTGCAAAAAGACCGAAGAAATTCTGAGAAAAAATAACTGGCCGGAAGAATATATCCGGGCGGTGGTCAGTCACGGCTGGGGGATTTGCACGGATGTCAAACCCCAATCAGATATGGAAAAGGTCCTGTATGCCATCGATGAACTGACCGGCTTGGTGGTCACGTCCGCTTTAGTGCGTCCTTCCAAGAGCGTCATGGACATGAAAGCCAAATCGGTTAAAAAGAAATGGAAGCAGAAACAGTTTGCCGCCGGGGTCGATCGATCGATCATTGAAAAAGGTGCTGACATGATGGAGGTAGAGCTTTCCGAGCTGATCACGGACACCATCATGGGCATGCGCGAAGTGGCCAGCGAAATCGGCCTGAAAGGCAATGTGGAGTAGATTAGAAGTCGGAAGTGCGAATGCGGAATATAGATTTTTATTTACCACCGAAATCACGGAGCACACAGTGAAAACTCTTTTTATTACTCTGTGTTCTCTGAGTTCTCTGTGGTGAATTTATTCGGTCTGAGGCGGCCGCGATACAGCGAAAAGAAAATCCCTCCGGCACAGAAGCACGAGAATACAATAAAGGCCACCCGCACGCTTTTGATCAGCATGGCATAGGATTGAGGCGTAATCTGTGCCCGTCCGATATATAACGCAATAATCAGCGTCACGATTCCCATACTCAGCATCTGCCCCAAAAGCCGCATGGTGCCTACCGATGCGGATGCAATCCCGTAAAAGCGCTTATCCACCGAACTCATAATGGCATTCATGTTGGGAGATGAAAACAGGGCAAAACCAAAGCCCAGTATCATCAGGCTTGTTATCAGATAAGCCAGGGTCGTCTGCGCATTTAACAAAATTAAAAGCACCAGCCCCAATGCCGTCAGACCCATGCCCAGCGATGAAATCACGCGCGGTTCGATCCGGTCGGAGAGCCGGCCTGCCAACGGAGAAAAAATGGCCATTACCACCGGCGTCGACACCAGCACCATTCCTGCACTCTGAGGCGTTAAGCCTTTAATGTATTGCAGATATAAACTGAGCAAAAAACCGACGGCAAAAGTGGCGCTGTAATTGATCATCGCCGCCAGACACGAAAACGCATAGGTGCGGTTGGTAACAAACAGGTTCACCTCAAAGACCGGGCTGGCCACCACCAGCTCCCAGCGAACAAAGGCAAACAACCCCACCGCACCGGTCAGAATTAAAACAATGCTCAGGGTCGCCGGCAATATGGATACGCCGTACATAAAAGCAAATATGGCGGTGCCGTAAATGATGGAACCGGTCAGATCGAATTTCTGGTCTTCAGCGCCCTTCCATTCGCCTTTTAGCTTAAAAATCGTCAGCAGAATAATCAGCACGCCAAAGGGAATATTGATCAGAAAAAGACTTCGCCAGCTGAGATGCTGGGTTATAAAACCGCCGAAAAACGGACCGCAGGACAGGCCAATGTAAACCGCAGCAACGGCAATGCCCAGTACCTTGCCGCGTTCTTCAACTGGATAAACCGAGCTCAAGATGGCAATTCCGGTAGCAAACACCATGGCACTGCCCGCGCCCTGGAAAATTCGAAATACAATCAGCAGGGGCGCCGACGTCGCCACGGCAGACAGCAGCGATGTCAAGGTAAAAAGCCCCATGCCTAGCATATAGATCTTTTTGCGGCCGTAAATATCGGCCAGCTTGCCAAAGGGTACCAGAGATACGGCGGCGGCCAGCAGATAAGATGTCGCCACCCAGCTCAAGACCACTGCATCGGTTTTAAATTCCTTTCCAATTACCGGCAGCGCGATATTGATCGACGAAATCATGAAAGGCGTTACAAATGAACTCAAGGATGCAATCGTTAGGGCGGCTAATTTGGTGGCTCTGTCATTCATTCAAATGAATTTCCGGATCATAGAGTACAAAGATGAAACTTTCATTTCATAAAAAGCTTTGGCAGTCAATTTAATGTCAATGGCAAAAAATATATGATAACTTTCAACAAGTTGCCTTGATATAAAAGCAAATTATTCTCTTGACCTTAATGCCGCTTTGTGGTTCCCAAAAATTGGCCGATTGGAAAGTTGAAACCTGCTCTCAATGCTGAATCTCGGTTAAATTTTAGTAGACAAATCGATACCGCCGGAGGCACTAAATGACATTTCCCTTTGGACCGTCTGAATTACCGGCGGTCTGCCGGAGGCAGACCTCATAGCGGCGGTGAACACTGCCGGTTTCCAAGATGCCGAAATCGTTGAAAAGCATGACATTTTTGCGGATGTTCCCAACCCCTCCAGCGCGATGGCGTTTGGGCCGAAGGGAATTAGCCTGCGGGCGCACAAACCTGCATAACAGGCATCAAGCCTTACGCAAAAATTGAATGATAAATAGTTAGAGCGTTTGTCAGATTTATAATAATTTCAAGCCGTTACAAACTACTCTGGTGCTTGTTAACAAATATGGCAAACGGAACATATTTATGACAACCGCTATAAATGGTAAATTAAGGATCGGAGTCGCCAAATCTTGGAAACGCAAATGCACCCGGCAAATTGCCGGGTGCATCTGCACGGTTAAGGTAAAATTTTGTTTAGCCGATTTTAATGACAATAAAGCCGGCGTTGGGTCGTTTGACCAGCAGTTGGATTTTATCGTCCTTTTTGAGTTCAGCACGCAGCTTGGATACGCTCGTGACCGGTTGGCGGTTGACTTCTTTGACCAGGTCCCCCTGACGAATGCCGGCTTCAGCTGCTTTGCTGCCGGACTCCACACCAACCACCAGCACACCCTTTTCGGTTTCCGAGTGCCCGTAGCGTTTGGCCATTTCCGGTGTCAACTCTGCAATCCGAATGCCGAGTTCGCCATTATTTCCCGGCTCCCGTTGGGCCAGCCGTTCGGAATCATCGCGTTTGGCGATCTTGACCTTGACCGTTTTTTCCTTGCCATCGCGCAGGATTGTAATGGGCGTTTTTTCGCCCACGGGGATATTCGCAATCGTTCCGGTCAGCTCTCGACTGGTTTTAACCGGTTTGCCGTCCACGGCAACGATGATATCATTGGCCTTTATGCCCGCATTATCGGCCGGGTCCCCTTCAAAAACCTTGGCCACCAGCACCCCTTTTTTGTCTTTGATTCCATAATATTCGGCCAATTCCGGTGTCAGATCCTGAATACCGACACCCAGCCAGCCGCGGGTTACGGAACCGCTCTCTTCGAGCTGACGAATGATCCCCTGTGCCAGGTTGACCGGTATGGCAAATCCAATGCCCTGCCCCTGGGCAACGATGGCGGTATTGATTCCCACTACCTCACCGTTCATATTCAAAAGCGGCCCGCCGCTGTTGCCGGGATTGATCGACGCATCGGTCTGAATAAAATCATCATAGGGACCGCTGCCGATCACGCGTCCTTTGGCACTGACAATACCGGCGGTGACCGTCTGCTCGAGGCCGAAGGGGCTACCCATGGCCACCACCCAGCTGCCTACCGTCAGCTGGTCTGAATCACCCATTTTCAGGGGAACCAGGTCCGCAGCACCTTTGATTTTGATCAGAGCCAGATCGGTATTGGGGTCGCGCCCAACAATTTCGGCATCGTATTCCTTGTCATTTGACAGGCGAACCGTGATTTCGTCTGCGCCTTCGATCACGTGATTATTGGTGACGATGTGGCCGTCTCGGTCGATGATGAACCCGGATCCCAGACTTCTTTGCTTGAATTCGCGTTGCCGCTCATCAGAAAAAGGTCCGAAGTCTTCAAAGGGATTTTTACGCTCGAATGGATTACCGAAAAAATGCCGAAATACGCGTCCGCCGCCCTCAACCGTCTTGACGGTACGGATGTTCACTACTCCCGGCTGGGCCTGCTTGGCCAGCTCACTGAAGCTGGCCGGGACCATCATACCACTGGATTCTGCTGCTGGTGTTTTTTTGGCTGCAGTATTCGATTCGAGGCTCGATAATCCCCAGATGACTCCGGCCGCCATAAGAATTACCAGACTGCCGATAATTTTGTTTTTGCATATGCGAATCATAAAATTTTCCTCCTTCTATGGGTCAATTGAATTGCAATTAAAACTATTTGATCCAGATGTTAGTTTGTCAAGATAACCACAAAATGACCCCAAAATGATCAAATGGTTAGATTCGGTGAAGATACACTTGGGAAAAGATTGGACGTTTTGGAAAAGTAAATACCAAAAAGGCTTATAAAGCTTTAGATCTTGGTTGAGAGCAAGGCGTGGTTCGGTTCAAAAACGGAGCGTACACGTTAGTCCGCGAGTATTTTGAACCGGTTCACAACGCAGCTATCAGCCAAGAGATGAAGGTTTTGATATCAGTTTTGGGAGGGTGATGGTGAACGTGCTGCCTTGATCCTTCTCACTGGTAACGGTTATATCGCCCCCGTGGGCGCGGGCGATGGCGCGGGCAAAGCTGAGGCCCAAGCCGATGCCGGCCTCCGATC
>JASFGH010000058.1:0-12172 GCA_050123865.1 Desulfobacterales bacterium
TTTGACCGTGCAGACAGGCAATTACAATAACCATTTCCCTTACAAAAGCAAACCTGCCGCATGACCAAAAAACTGATTGATATGCCGACCGGTGACATATATAAAAACATAACCACGAAAACACCAAATTTTAGTCATATGAAGAATTATCGTAGCATATGGAAACGTGAGGTTCGCCAGGCCGATCAAATCGTTAACAACCTTCTGGATGATCAAAAAGTACCTGTGAATTGGCGAATCATTCTGCTGCCCGTCTATCTGTATCGTCTATTTAAATACAGAAATAATCTGCGCTTTACCCGTAAAAATATGCTGTACACCAAACGGCTCGCGTTTGAAGCTGCCAAAAATATCGATCAGGGCAAGGATCAGGCCTGGGAATTTCGCCAGATTGAAATCAAGACCCAAGATGTTTTGAACAAAGAGAAAAAAGGCTTCTATACTGAAAAAATCAGGCGCCGGCAGTTACCCGAAATCGATTACCTCATTAACCATTACCAGGTGCTTTTCCATTCAAAGCAAACCACCTATTCCGCCATCATTAAGGAGATTTTCCCTGCCAAAGGTCAGTACCTGGCCCACCTAAGTTCTCTTCAAAAACTGGAAGAAGATGTGATTCAGGCGGCCATTAGCTCCATGCGCAAGGGCACCAAAACGGACCGTCGGCGATGGTTTGAAAAAGTAAGGGAGATCACCAAAGAAATACGCCGTGATCAAGCAGATCGTATTTACACATAAATTCCTAAGGTTCAAAGGTTCGGCGTTCAAGGGTTCAGGTCATTGGCTAATGGCTTCTTGCTTCTTGCTTCTTGCTTTTAGAAAGGCCGGGACGCCGGGATGCTTGAAAGCTGGGAAGCTTGAAAGTCTGCAACCTTATAAAACTCTATTGCTTTTGAGCTTTCCAGCATTATGGCCTCCTGGCCTCCCAGCATATCGTTAACCTTTGAACCTTGATATTACAGCTTCTTGGATAGCTTTCCAATATCAGCCACTTGCTGCCGTTGAATGAGCACCGAGCGATGTTCTAAAAACGCCTTGCCGCCCCATTTTTCTTTAAAGCCACGGATGCCGGAGTGAACGCCCAGACCCAGGTTGATGGCCCGTTTATCTTTTGATTGCGCCAGACGCACCATTTCGTCAAACAGATAATCAGAAGCACCCGGCACGTTTATTTTCGCAGACCTAAAATTAAACTGATAAAATGCATGGTGAGCCGATCCCAGATCGATGATGGAAAATGCAACCAACCGGCCCGACCTGCGAGCCTCGAGCAGACATGCTGATGTCGACTGTTTCATGTAGGCCGGGACATTCTTAAAGATATGGATCTGCGCCGCGCCAAGCTCCTTCCGCCTGATAAAGTCTTTAATGATTTTCTTATGTTCCCTGCCAAACTGGCCAACCTCAATCTTCAGCTCCCTTTGTGCGCGCCGCACCATGTAGGCCACATCCGGATTCAGCGATTTTAGGGGCAAATCAAGGCGATAATATCGATCGGCCGGCTGGGTTTCTTCGCCTTCTGGCAGACCGGACAGGTCATCGGCAACCAGGGTGATGGAATGTGGATTAAACCGTTCACAGACCGCCGGGTATACCTGTGAGAGCTTTACGGGATTGGCTGATAGCGAAAATCCAATAAAGATGAGATGGTTTCGCTGCAGATAACAAAGATAATCCTGAAAATAATACGGCGTGCCGCCGGAGACTGCCGTCACGTAGTCGATTAAGTGCTCCGGCACATATGCGTGCTGATAGATATGGTCGCTTTCTTTGCGTTTCAGCATCTTAAGGCTGGGATTGGGGCGAATATAGATTGTTTACTTCTGCCGCTCGCATACTTGCGCTGATCGATTCTATTTTGGCGGCCGTATCCGTATCAGCCTTGCTGCCCAGCGTACGGTGCGCAGCGTTCATAACCGCCTTTTCAGCCGCCTGCAGCGCATCTAAAAATGAAGAATACGCCCCAGCGCTTTGATAAGTTTTCGTTACCAGCGACGCGTAGTCTGCACCAGGGGCATTTAACAGATGGCTATAATGATCAATGAGCAGGTCAATTTCATTGAGCTGTTGTTGTCGAATATCATCCGAATAAATACCGCCGGGTACCGAAGCCACCAGTTCTTTTGTCCGGGCATCGATTTGCACCATAACCGTATCTTTGGGGACGTCTTTTTTTTGCATGTCCAAGGCGGCGTCCAACGCCATCTTCTTTGTAAACAGTTGGTTTTGGATAAAGATCTCCCTGGAATGCTTCAGCTTGACGTAATTGAGGATAAAAATAACCGGGATCATGATTTCCCAGACGGTCAGCGGTTTCGGTTTGATCAGGGAAAGCGCCAATGTCCGGGCCATGGATTGCTCTTTTGCCAGTATGATTTTATATTTTTTGTAATAATCCTCGGTCAATGTCCCTCCGCCAGACATAAGCAATTGCTAAATTGTCTATTTCAAAGCCTCAAATTATAACTTCACCCAAACAAAGAAGTTCCTAAAATGGCGGTGTCGCTCACGCTCCATCTTTCCTAAAAAAAATCTCTGCCTGTCGATCTGTGCCGGTTATCCAAGTCGGTCATGTTGTTTTCTGTAAGGCGCTATGTCAGAAAATTGTCCCTACAGGTGGTAGTGGACTGATATTTGGGATGATCGGCACTAAGGTTTGAATTTCGCAGAAACGCGTCCATCATCCCAAATCTCAGGCCACAAGCAACTTGCACATCATAGCGCCTGAAAGAAAATGACATGACCGACGTTATCATCGCAAAATTCTTGATATCAGGTTAAAAAACTTCTTCGATAATCTTCGCTCGTCTCTCTTCAAGTTGTTTCTGTTCCGCTAGAATTTTCTCTTTGAGTTTCTCACTTTCACCCATTTTGGCAAGCAGCTCGCGGTCCACTTCGGCCTCGGCGGCTGTTAGTTGATCAAAAAATGCCTGAAGATTTTCCCTGGTTTGATAGGCGGCCTTGATCAAGGCATAAACGCTGTACCCCTCCTCCTTTAGTAGCTTACTGTAATGATCGCTAAGTAATTGAATGGCCGCCACCTGTGCTTGCAGCAGCCCCGGGGTATACAAATCCAGGGAATTTAACCACGCCCGGGTGTCGTTTTCAACGTGCTCGAACACATCGGCTTCGGGTTGACCCTGCGCAAGGGCCTGGGCGGCATCGACAGCCCGTTTTCTTGGAAACATGAAGTGTTCGGTATACTTTTTAAGGGCGCTGCCGCGGCGCAGGAAATCGATGATAAACATCCCCGGAATCATATAATGCCAGACGGTCAGCGGCCGGGTCACGATAACGCCCAGGGTGACTTCCCGGGCCAGTTTTTCTTCCGCCATCAGGATCATCTTCGGTTTTTCCATAGAACAGCGCCCTTCAGGAAAGTTGCTCTGGGAATAAAGCTTTAATTCACCCGCATTGACTTGTCAAATCAGAAAAAAGACCAGGGAATAATGGAAGGGTGGAAAAATGAAATACTGGGTTTCAGAAGGGAGAAAAAAGGCGCTCTTCACTGAAGAGCGCCTAGCGAATCTAGCTTTATCCATTAGTCCGGCAGAATCGGCGGAGTTATAAATGTGCCCGACCACAGGATCCAGGAGATAAACAGGGTCCAAAAGGCGTTTGCGGTCTGTGATAACCAGTAGGCAATTGCCGGGCGTCCGCCGCCGACCGAAACCAATTCTTTAAAATCGGTTTCCAATCCGATGGCCACAAAACACAGCGCAAAAAACCAGCTGCGATAGCTCTTGCAGGCTTTAGAGACGGCCTTGGCCGCCTTGTTTCCCATCGTCGGCTCGACAATAAAGGATATAAAAAATGACGCAATCATAAATCCGATGACAAATTTGGGAAAACGATACCACACCTCGCTGAGCCCGGGCCTCTCACCGGTCTCTTTTTTCTCCAGCGACATGGTGGCCCACAGTGCCATTAGAAATGCCACCAGGCCGATCATCACATTTTGGGCCATCTTGACCATGGCGGCAGCTTCAACTGCAGATTTACTCGGGTTACCGGCCTTGTCGCGCAGGATTTCTCCGGCGGCAATTACCGCCCCGGTATTGTCGATCACACCTCCGACCCAGGCACCCCCCATGTTTGTGGGTAAATTCAGCCACACGGCAATGGGCGGCATCACCAGAATCAGAACCACCGCACACACCAGCACCCAGGCCACCATGTAACTGACTTCCTTGGGATCCCCCTGTACCGCACCACCGGCGGCAATACTGGCAGAAACACCGCATATGGCGTTGGCGGTGGCGATGATACTGCTGAAGCGTTCCGAAACATTGAATTTGCGGCAGATCCAGTAGGTTCCGAACCAGACGACAGTGGCCACCATCACGGCCTGCAGCACGCCGAATACACCGGCTTTAAGAACCACCGAAAACATAATGGTCGCCCCCATGCACACCAGGCCGATTTTAATGAAGAATTCGGTCTGGCCGGCGGCTTTGAGGATTTTGGGCACCTTGAATATATTGCTGATGACCAGGCCGAAAACCAGGGCGAACAAAACATAGGATATACCCCACTTATTGATAAAGGCCTGTTTGGATACGACCATCGCGACAAATGTCAGGGCAAAGATGACGATAAAGCCCGGTATGTAGTTCTTTAAATCGAATTTCATGAAAATGCCGCCGATAAACGTAAGAACCCCCATGGCGATGCAAAGAACGATAGTTGTCCCAAAGGTGGTCCATCCCTTGGGGAAGGCCGCCGACAGGCTGGTCCATTTGGCAATTTTGGGGGTCGCCGGCAGCACACCCCAGAGCGCCAATAGCAGGATAAACCAGCCGATAAAACAGGCCCACCAATCCTCGTTTTGCAGCACCGGGGTCCTGTCCTTTCCGTTACTCATTTTTTTGCCTCCTTGTTCTTGGGTTAGTTGAGCTGCAAACAAACATCCCCACTTGCGCATCAATATGATTCACCACATTCTCCTCCTTGACGCACACGATCTGAAAATGTCCGGTGCTTCACCTCCTTTCAACCTAATCATTTTAAAAACCGTATCACTCCCATCTGTCCGATTTCTTACCACAACATCTAGTATAAAAAGCAATCGGGAAATGCAAGGAAAATTATGATTCAACGTGATCCGAACGGTCAAAGTGCAATATCATCGACTTTCGAGAAAAACAAAATAAATAATAGCAGTTAGTTAATATTAATCCGCACGCTGAAACAGGTTTGCCGGAGATCAAATAATAATTGGCTTAATTTCAGAAGGTTTCAGGATGACCGATAGGCCTTGACACCCAGCCGGGTCTCGCCTATGATCGCTGCTCAAATTTTAGCACAACCAAATTCTCAGCCAGCTTCAATATGACCCCATCGCACCAGGATTGCATGCGGCGGTTGATATGGGCTGACCGCACTTGGCGGTTTAGAAAGGAGTCATGGGTTATGTTGCTTTATATCGTGCTGTGCCTGATCGGGTTCTTACTGCTTTACTTTGGGGCCGAATGGCTGGTTAAAGGCTCCTCCAGCCTGGCGCGCAGCCTGGGGGTAACGCCGATTGTCATCGGCCTTACCGTGGTGGCTTTCGGCACGTCGGCCCCCGAACTCGTGGTAAGTCTGATTTCGTCCATTAAGGGTAAAAGCATGATTGCGGTCGGCAATGTGGTCGGCAGCAATATCTGCAATATCGCACTGGTGCTGGGATTATCGGCTCTTTTTAACCCAATCAAAAGCGATCCGTCGGTGATCCGGCGCGACATCCCGATTATGCTGGCGATTTCGCTTTACCTGCTGGTCCTGTCCTTCAATAACACCCTCGGCCGCATCGAAGGTGCCACCCTTTTTGCCGGAATTATCGCCTATACCTTCATCAACTATTATCTGGCCAAAAAGGAAACCCGGCAAGCGGATGGCGGTGAGATGACCGCTGCGATCGAATCCGAATTGGAAGAAATCGGTTATATTGCATCCCGGCCCAAACAGATTTTACTGGTGATCGTCGGGATTGCCGGTGTGGTGGGTGGGGCTCAGATGGTGGTTGAAAGCGCCGTTTATATTATGACGGAATTGGGGGTCAGTGAAAAATTCATTGGTCTGACCATCGTTGCCTTCGGCACATCTCTGCCCGAGCTGGCCACATCGGTGGTGGCTGCCATGCGGGGTGAAATGGATATCAGCATCGGCAATCTGGTCGGCAGCAATGTGTTTAACATTATGAGCGTGCTGGGCGCCGCTTCTCTGGTGCGACCGATTCCGATTCCCGGTGGTTTTATTGAGAGTGGGCTGTGGATCGATTACCTGGTGATGCTGTTCACCAGTTTCCTGCCGTGGCTGCTGATGCGCCGAACCTATACGGTCGACCGCAAAGGCGGTGCGATCCTGCTGGCCTGTTACGTGGGATATTTGACGTACCTTATAATTAAAGCATAAGGAATTGGAGTGATGGAGTATTGGAGTAATGGGGAGATGGGCTAAGCACCATCGAGGACGAGCACGAGTACGAGTACGATCAAGCGCATAGAATTTCGTCCTCGTCGTGGTCCTCGTACTCGTCCTCGAAAATTCAAAGCATCGATCATTCGGAACACGCAACACGCAACCTCCGAACCCTGAACCCTATAATCCTAATTTCCGAATTTGTTCAATGACCTGAGCCATATCCTTGGGCAACGGGGATTCAAACACCATCCACTCACCGCTTTGCGGATGGGTAAAGCCAAGCCGCCAGGCATGCAGCATCTGGCGCCCGGCCGATTTTACCACCTGCAGGATTTTATCGGCTTGGTTGCATTCTCGCTTAATTGTTTTTTCCAGTTTGCGGGGCCGATAGACCTTGTCCCCCACTATCGGATGCTGCATGGCGGCACAATGAACCCGTATCTGGTGTGTGCGGCCGGTTTTTAGCGTCACCGTTAAAAGAGCAAACCAGCGAAATTGTTTAAGCACCTTCCATTGCGTTTCTGCCGTTCGACCGCTGGCGCTTTTTGTGGACATCCGTTTGCGATCCACCGGATGCCGGCCGATGGGCAGTTTAATCGTTCCGTTTGATGATTTCAGGGTGCCATGGACCAGGGCCCGGTATTGTTTTTGAACCCGGCGGGATTTAAACTGACGGGCTAAATCGGAGTGTGCCATGTCATTTTTGGCAACCACCAGGGTGCCCGAGGTATCTTTGTCCAGTCGGTGTACGATACCCGGCCGCAGTTCGCCGCCAATTCCCCCCAGATCTGTACAATGATAAAGCAGGCCGTTGACCAGAGTGCCGCCGTCGTGTCCCGCCGCCGGATGCACCACCAGTCCCGGTTGCTTGTTGACCACCACAATTTGATCGTCTTCATACAGAATATTGAGAGCGATGGGTTCGGCCTTGAGTTCTACCGGAACCGGCGCCGGTATGACACCTGAAATGGTATCGCTTGATTTGACCCGGTAGCCGGGCTTTTTTGCTTGGCCATTTACCAGAAAATGCTGTTTGCCGATCAATCCGGCAACGAAGGAGCGCGTATAGCCTGCAAGCTGAGAGGCCACAAAGACATCCAGCCGTTTGCCTTCATCGGATGGTCGGGCACGAAGGGTAATGGCACCGTTGGCAGGCATGAATACGAACTGGTGAAGGTAGGTTAATTTTTGGCTTTATCGGCCGGAAACAGGGATTCGATTTCAGTCAAAATGGTTTCTTCGTCCGTATTTTTGGCCGTCGAAAGCTCTCTGACCAGCAGAACCTGGGCTGTGTCATAAAGCTTGCGCTCACCAAAAGATAGATCTTTGTTGAGTTTCAGCAGGAACAAATCCCTAAAGACTTCAGCGACATCATACAACGAGCCGGTTTTAATTTTATCCATGTACTCGCGGTAGCGGCGATTCCAGTTCTGATTTTCGGTGTTGGCCTCTTTTTTGGATTTCATCACCGCATAAACCCTGTTCACCTCTTTTTTAGCAATCACGTCTCTTAACCCGACCGAGTCGACATTGTTGGTCGGTATCATGATGGTCATACCGTTCTCAATGACCTTCATGATATAAAAATCGTGCTTTTCCCCGTTGACGACACGGCTTTCGATTGCAATAATTTCTCCGACGCCATGTGCCGGATAGACAGCCAGGTCGCCCACTTTGAAAGTGCGCATGACCGCATTACCGGATTTACGGCTTTCTTTGTCTTTTTTTTCTGTCATATTTACACCGCTGACCGCTTAAATTAAAAAGCGACCTCATTTTTGAGGCGGCTTTTCGCAATTCTCCCAAATTTTACCATTTCTAATGAATTTCATAGCATACCTTTGATCAACAATCAATAAAAAAGGGTTGACGCCGCTAAGCGTCAACCCTTTTCGGGTAATGAGGCGTAATAGCTGGCACGTCTTACAGCAAGAACGGCACCAGCAACAACGCTACAACATTGAGGATTTTAATCATGGGGTTAATAGCGGGTCCGGCGGTATCCTTGTACGGGTCGCCGACGGTATCGCCGGTGACCGCCGCCTTATGGGCATCGCTGCCTTTGCCGCCCAGATGGCCGTCCTCGATATATTTTTTGGCATTGTCCCAGGCTGCGCCACCGGTGGTCATGGAAATGGCGACAAAGACACCGGTGATAATACTGCCGATTAACAGGCCGCCCAGCGCGATTTTGCCCAGTAAAAAACCGACCAGAACCGGTGTGACAACCGGCAGCAGTGCCGGTACGAGCATCTCTTTCAGGGCAAACTTGGTGACGATGTCGACGCAGCGCCCGTAATCCGGTTTGGCCGTGCCTTCCATAATTCCGGGAATTTCACGGAACTGGCGCCGGACCTCATCAACGACGGCCCCGCCGGCTTTACCCACGGCGTCCATGGCAATCGAGGCAAACAGATAGGGTAAAAGCCCGCCGATAAACAGGCCGATGATCACCTCCACACTGCTCAGGTCAAATCTTAAATCTGAACCACCGCCATGCAGGACAAACTCCTGGGTATAGGCGGCAAAAAGCACCAGGGCCGCCAGTCCGGCTGAGCCGATGGCATACCCTTTGGTTACGGCTTTGGTGGTGTTTCCGACTGCATCCAGCGGATCGGTGACCGCACGGACGCTTTCATCCATTTCCGCCATTTCAGCAATACCGCCGGCATTGTCGGTAATCGGACCGTATGCATCGATGGCGATTACCATCCCGGTCATCGAGAGCATCGACATGGCTGCCATGGCAATACCATAAAGTCCGGCAAAATAGTGTGCAGTACCGATCGCAGCACAGATGGCCAGCACCGGTGCGGCCGTAGATTGCATGCTAACGCCCAGACCGGCAATAATATTGGTGCCGTGTCCGGTGGTGGATGCATTGGCCACTTTTTTCACCGGATTGCGAATACCCGTGTAGTATTCGGTGATGATAACGATTAATACGGTCAGCACCAGACCCACCAGGGTGGAATAATATATCGACAACATCGGAACTTCAGGGATTCCACTCATCAGATTGCGGGCGGCAAAGAAAAAGGCAATGCCCGCCAGGATCGCAGAGCCGAACATCCCCTTGTAAAGGGCACCCATGATATACTCACTGGACCCCAATCGAACAAAGAAAACCGCGATCATGGACGCAACGATCGAAATGGCGCCCAGCACCAGCGGAAATTCGGTGGCAATGGCCAGGTCGGGGTAAATCAGGTTGCCCAACAGCATGGCGGCCACGGCCGTAACCGCATACGTTTCGAAAAGGTCAGCCGCCATGCCGGCACAGTCACCCACATTGTCTCCAACGTTATCGGCAATGGTTGCCGGATTGCGGGGATCGTCTTCAGGAATGCCGGCTTCGACTTTACCCACCAGGTCGGCGCCAACATCAGCACCCTTGGTAAAGATGCCGCCGCCCAGCCGCGCAAAGATCGAAATAAGGCTCCCACCGAATCCAAGGGCCACCAGCGCGATAACCGCCTCCCTGCTGGAAGTGCCCATTCCCAGTAAAATCGTATAGTAACCGGCCACAGACGCAAGGGCCAGTCCGGCGACGATCATCCCGGTGACCGAACCGCCTTTAAAAGCCATGGACAGGCCCTTGGACAGACCCTCTTTGGCGGCTTCGGCGGTGCGCACATTGGCCAGAACCGAAACACGCATGCCGATATATCCCGCCAGAAAGGAGGCGATAGCCCCGATTAAGAAACCGATGGCGGTTTTGACCCCCAGTGTAAAGATGATAATCGCAAAAATAATGATGCCGGCGATGCCCATGCTCTTGAGCTGACGGTTCAGGTAGGCGATCGCACCTTCCTTAATCGCATTGGCAATTTCCTGCATTTTCTCATTTCCGGCCGGTGCGCCTTTGACCATAACCGCAATGATGATCGAAAATAACACACCTGCAGCACCCACCAGTGTACAAATTAACGATAAGTAATTCATCCTCTCCTCCATTTGAAATGTTAACGTTTAGCCTTTATTCAACATTCTTTTCGTTAAACCGATTCATTCCGGCTTTGGGCCCTTCCGTTAGAATCGTTACCACTGCATCCCGCGCCCGATTTAAGATTCCGTCCAAGAGCTTTGATTCATCATCATAAAAGGGTCCCAGTACATGATCTGAAACATTGCTTCCTGTCTCGGAACGCCCGACGCCGAAGCGCAGACGCACGAAGGCGTCTGCGCCAACAGCTTGGATAATCGATTTTAGGCCCCTGTGTCCTGCATGCCCTCCTTTCTCTTTTATTTTTAATCTTCCGAAAGCAAGGTCGATGTCGTCGTGAATAACGATAAAATCCTTGCTGTCTATTTTGAAATAAGCGGCCAGTTTCTGGACCGGCAAGCCACTGCGGTTCATAAATGCCATCGGCTTGGCCAGCATAGCCGCTTGGTTTTCGATGTCGCCGCGCCCGTACCGCACGTCAAACTTGTTCTTATTGACGGAAATGCCAAATTCTGCGGCGAGCTTATCGACCACCATAAACCCGGCATTGTGGCGTGTGTTTTCGTATTGGGCCCCGGGGTTGCCCAGGCCGACAATCAGACGCATACGTAACAACCGGTTGTTATCCTCCCGTTCCAGAACCGTTCAAAGCTTGGGCTGCAATGCCTATTCCGACGTCGTCCGCATTGAGTTCCGCGGCAAAAATTCCGGCTCTGCGGGTCGCTAGTCCCCTTTGGACTCTTCCTCGGCAGGCGCCTCTTCGCCTTCGGCTGCTTCCGGGGCACCTTCTTCAGCCAGCTCTTCGCCTTCGACCAGCTCTTCTTCCTCGACGACCTCTTCTTCAACCTTGGGTGCCAGAATGGTTATGACCGTGAAATCAACATCCTCGGGCAATTCTACATCGCCGGGCAAGACAATTTCGTTGACATGAATCGAGCCGCCGATTTCAAGTTCGCTGATATCGACCTCGATGGCTTCCGGGATGGCCGTCGGCAGGCAAAAGACTTCCAGCTCCCGGCGCACAATCTGCAAAATACCGCCGTCTTCGACGCCCTGGGATTTACCGGTTATGGTAACCGGGACCATGGCATTAATCTTGCGCGTCAGCTCGACCTCGTAAAAGTCAACATGCAGAAATTGACCGGTTACCGGGTGGGTCTGCAATTCCTTGACCATGGCGGAGCGCGCACCGGTCTGCCCGTTTTTAATTTCCAATTTCAGCAAAACCGAACCAATGCTGGATTTTTTGGTGATCTGCTCGAATTCTTTGTTATCAATTGATAACATGATCGGATCGGTTTTCGGTCCGTATAATATGGCCGGGATTCGGCCATCGCGACGCAGTACCCGCGCAGGGCCATTGCCGGTGGTTTTTCTAACCTGTGCTTCCAAATAAATTTGTTCCAATGATGTAACCTCCTCATTTTATCGTTCAAGTGTCGATTGGTTGCAATCGTATCCTGTTCTTCCCACTTGTCCGCTAAACTCGAAATACGAAATACGAAACAAATTCAAAATCCAAATGCTTCAATGACCAAAATACGAGGGGTATTGTTGATCATTTGGGTAATGATCATGTTTAGGGCATTTAACTTTTGGTCATTCGAAATTGTTTCGAATTTCGATATTCGATATTCGGATTTTATTTAAACCCTTAAGTTTTTATCTATACTAATAATGAATTGACCCAAAATGAAAATAAGTATGACTAAACAAATAATGAGGTTACCGAATCACCACGATAGCTGCGAATGATGGCCTCACCCACCAGCTCTGAAATCGAGATGACGACAATCTTCCCACAGGCAAGCGCATTTTCGC
>JASFGH010000059.1:0-12144 GCA_050123865.1 Desulfobacterales bacterium
ATAAAGCTTTATCGGCGGGATAAACAATCCTTCTTCAAAAACCTGCCGGTTATCAGAAGCGACCCTGCCACCGATATCCGAGTGGTGAAAAACACAGGCCGTAAACGCCACCGGGCGATCTTTGTAAAAAATGGGGCTTAGCACGCAGACATCATTCAGATGACCCGCCAGCAACCAGGGATCGTTGACGATAAAGACATCGCCTGGATGGTATTGCTCCAGCGACATTGAATTGATGATCTTCTTGACCCCCAGCGCCATGGCTCCGGCCTGACCCGGTGTGCAAAAGGTTCCCTGAACCAGTTCCTGGCCCCGGCTGTCGGTAAACATGCAGGTATAATCATGTGCATCGCGCAAAAGGCTTGAAAACGCTGTACGCGCAACCGAAGCATCGGCTTCATCGACAATAGAAATAAGCCGGCGCCATAGAATTTCCAGCGTAATCGGATCAAACTTCGAAATCATTGTCTTTCCTTCTGTTAAATGGATAAAAAATCTTATGAATCCTGTTAATCCTGTCCAATAAACTATTCCGACTTCAAATCGATCCACACAAAACCATGTTCATCCACAGAGGCTCTGGCATCTTCCCCGACGATAATGGTGGATTCCTTTTCTTCGATAATGGCCGGCCCGCTCAGTGAGGCGCCGGGAAAGAGTTTAAAACGATCAAAAACGGTAAACGGAATGTATTTCTTTTGGGTTAACGAAAATGCCCGGCGTTGGCCTTTGATGCAATCCTCAATTGACGATGTGGTCGTTTGCAACGCCGGGATACGAAAGGGTCGTTCCGGCAAACTGGCACGGACTTTAAAGGTCACAAATTCAACCGGCGTCTCCGGGTAGGTTCTGCCGTATAGCTTTTGATAAACGTCATCGAAGCGTTCCCTTATTTGCTCCTTTTTCCATTCATTAAAGGGTCGCGTATCGATATGCAGATCCGTTTCAGCGCCCTGCCCTAAGAATCGCATCATCAGCGTGCGCTCAAAGATGATTTTTTTTTCCTGTTTGGCTTGCTCAAGAATAGCCGCGCCTTCTGTTTCTAAGGATTTAAACAATTGTTCGATTTGATCAAAATCAGCGTCTTCGAGGGTTTCACGGTGGCTGCGGGTCAGATCAAAGGCTACCGGTGCCGTGAAAAATCCAAGTGCGGAGCCAACGCCCGCCAAGGGCGGCACCAGTATACGCGGCGCACCGATTTTTTTAGCCAGTCCATAGGCATGCACCGGCCCAGCGCCACCAAATGCTGAAATTGTGACGATATTTGGATTTCCGCCTTTTTCGGCAATATGGGTTTTTGCAGCAGCTGCCATTGTTTCGTTGATCAGGTCGTGAATGCCAAATGCAGCCGTCATTACCTCGGTCTCTAAAGGTTTGGCGACTTTTTCTTCAATCGCTTTTTCGGCAGAAGCTTTATCCAGAGGCATGGTTCCACCCAGAAAATAATTCGGATCCAGATAGCCCAGCACCAGATCGGCATCGGTGACTGTCGGGTTCTGGCCGTCCCGAGCATAACAGGCCGGTCCGGGGTCGGCACCGGCGCTTTCCGGTCCTACCTGTAAGAGGCCCATTTTGCTGATGTGGGCGATGCTGCCGCCACCAGCCCCGATTTCCATCAGGTCCACAACAGGCACCTGGATGGGCAAACCGCTGCCTTTTTTGAACCGTTGGACCCGGCCCACCTCAAAAGTAGACACCAGCCCGGCTTGCCCTTTTTGAATCAGGCAGGATTTGGCGGTTGTGCCTCCCATGTCAAAACAGAACATATCCTTAATTTGAAACATTTTGCCGTAATGCTGTGAGGCAATCACCGCGGCGGTCGGTCCGGATTCGATAATTCTAACCGGATATTCACGCGCGGTTTCAACCGATGTAATGCCGCCGCTGGAGAGCATGATAAAAAGCTTGCCCTTAAAGCCGAGCGCTTCTAAACGAGCGGACAATTTGGCCAGATATTTTGCGGTGATGGGTTTGACATAGGCATTGGTGGCAGTAGTACACGTGCGCTCGTATTCGCGGATTTGTGGCAAAACTTCATAAGACGCCGACAATGAGAGTTGTGGCGCTTTGAGCTGTACAATCTCTTTGATCTGAATTTCATGAGCCGGATTTTCGTAAGAATTGATCAGACAGACGGCCAGCGATTCGATCCCGTCATCACAAAGCTTGGCAAGCACACTGCCAACTTCATCGGGATTTAACTTCACCAGTACACGGCCATCGGCTGAAATGCGCTCGGTTACTTCCTGGCGATAGGGTCGCGGTACCAGCGGATCCGGATATTCGGCAAAAATATCATAGGCATCATAGCGGATCTCGCGGCCAAGCTCTAAAACGTCCCGAAACCCCCGGGTGGTCAACAAGGCTGTTTTGGCGCCCTTGCGCTCAATGATGGCATTGATGACCAGAGTGGTACCGTGGATAATTTCATCAATGTGGGGCATAAAACCCGGAGTGCGCTCCAGTAATCCCCGGATCCCTTCCTCCACGGCATCAGATGGGTCAGCCGGTGTCGTCAGGCATTTATTGATCTGAAACTCACCGGTGTCATCGTTGACCAGCACAAAATCGGTAAATGTGCCGCCGATGTCACAACCTAATCTATATGTAGAGTTTGCCAACGGTTATCTCCTATCCGGACTAAAATCATAATTAGTTTTGAGCTACCTTAAAGGTATCAAATTCGAAACAAATCCAAAAATCAAATGACATAATTTCAAAACGCTATAAAATAATGGAAATCGACTCAGAAAATGCTGGGTTCTTGCCATTCCCCGAAAACTTCTCGAAACACACCGGCCATTTCTCCGACGGTGGCATAGGCGCGGCAACAGTCGACCAAAAATGGCATTACATTTTTTCCATCGCGAGCCGCGGTTTCCAACTCTTTCAGCAGCCGCTGGACATCACGGTTATCCCGGGTCCTGCGAAGCTCTTTGAGGCTGGCAACCTGTGTATCGACCCATTGTTCATTGTATTCATGCATTTCCACATCGGTTTGCGCTTCCTCGCCTTCCGCGTATTTGTTGACGCCGACTTTAACGTACTCGCCTTTTTGAATACCGCTTTCATATTCATATGCCTGCTGGGCCACTTTGCGCTGGATAAAGCCGGTGGCAACCGCATGCACCATCCCGCCGACATCTTGAATCTGCTTCATTTCATCTAAAATTTTTTCTTCCATCTGTTTGGTGAGCGTCTCGATAAAATACGAGCCTGCCAGCGGGTCAACGGTGTCTCGTAAACCGACCTCATCCATCAAGATCTCAAGGGTACGCAGTGATAATAATGCTGCCCGGGGTGTGGGTATGGTATAGGCTTCATCAAACGAGCATAGGGCGGTGGTTTGGGCTCCGCTAAGCGCTGCGCCAAGGGCGTAAAAGGCCCCGCGCATGATATTATTTTCCGGTTGTTCCTTGGTCAGGCCGCTGCCGCCGCCGCCGAAAAGACCCCTGAGAAAAAGCTTTTTCTTTTCCTGCACGCCGTATTCTTTTTTGAGCATCTTGGCCCAGAGTTTTCGGGCGGCCCGAAATTTGGCAATTTGTTCCCACAGGTTGCCAAAAACGTTGAGGTTAAATGAGAATCGCCCCACAAAATCTTCAACCGCCAGACCGCGGGATTGAACATTTTCAATGTAGGCTTTGGCAATTTCGAAAGCACAGGCAATTTCCTGTGCTGGATTGGCGCCCGATTCACGGATGTGATAGCCGCAGATACTGACCGGATTGCAGCGCGGCAGCTCTTTGACCGAGTATTCGATACTGTCTCCCACCAGGCGCACCGCCTGTTCAACAGGAAATATCCAGGCTCCCCGGCCAATCATTTCCTTAAGGATATCGTTCTGGGGAGTGGCACTGATCTTTTCTTTGGCATAGCCGAATTTCTCGGCGGTGGCCTGATACATGGCCAGCATAATCGAAGCCACGGCATTAATGGTCAGACCCGATCCGATCCGATCAAGCGGTATGCCCTCAAAGGCAATTTCGAAGTCTCGCAGCGAATCGATGGCCATTCCAACACGGCCAACCTCACCCAGGGCCTTGGGGTCGTCCGAGTCGTATCCCATCTGGGTAGGCAAATCGAACGCGACATTTAAACCGGTCTGACCGTGTGAAATCATTAGTTTAAACCGCTCATTAGTTTCCTGCGGTGTACCGAAACCGGTGTACTGCCGGGTCGTCCAGGCCCGGGAACGGTAACCCTGGGGGTGCAGATTGCGGGTAAACGGGTATTCACCAGGGTCCCCCAGATCGCTGTCATAGTCAAACCGGACGTCTTCGAGATCTTTGGGGGTGTAAACCGGCTTAACTTTAATGCCCGACTGGTAGATGACCTCTTTGATCGCATCTTTTTCGTCTTTAATGTATTTTGCAACTCCCATTTGCTACTCCTTAAAAAAGCCCCTTGGACGTCCTATTTATAACCACAGAGAACACGGAAACCACTGCGTTCGATTTAACGTATGCTAAAGCGAATTTATTTTTTTCTCTGTGGGGTCTGTGACCTCTGTGGTGAATGAGACATCTTTCTTTATTTAACAACTTCATTAATGCCGTCCACTATCTGATCAAAATGCGTCCCACCCGGAAAAACACCGGCAATGCCCAACTCATTTAATTTAGGTATATCCTGCTTGGGAATGACTCCACCGACCACAACCGGTATTTCCTCAATTCCTTCGGCTTTCATCAGCTCCAAAAGCTTCTGGCAAATCGGCAAATGGGCGCCGGACATAATGCTCAACCCGACCACGTCGACGGCCTCCTGCACGGCTGCCCTGGCAATTTGCTCGACTGTTTGGTGCAGGCCGGTGTATATCACTTCCATGCCCGCATCCCTCAAAGCCAGTGCAGTTACCTTGGCGCCACGATCATGCCCGTCCAGTCCTGGTTTGCCGATCAGAACTTTTATTTTTTTTTTGGTCATAACCATTGTCCCTTTATGATTGATCCAATTAATCCAACCGTTGCCGGTCATATGCCTGCAACACCATCTCCTGGCCTCTTAATATGTGTTCTCTGACCAACCGTTCCGCCCCCTCGGCGTCGCGTTTGCGAATGTATTTCAGCATTCTCCTGTGATCCAGATTGCTGGCCGATGCAAATTTGCTTTCTTTGAGAATCATCTCCCGATACCGGTAAATCTGGTCTTTTAGGCCATTAATCATGTTAATCAGCTTGGGGCTTTTGCTTAGCCCGTATAGCAGATCGTGAAATTCAGTATTGATGGCCGGCAGCAGATTCATTTTTTTGCGGTCCAGGGCTCTTTGAAATTCTTCGATTTTCTGCTCCAGCATGTCCAGCTCCTGCGCTTCATGCTTGATCGCAGCCAGGTGGGCAGCGTAGCCTTCCAGCACACTGCGAATTCCAAAAGTCTCTTCGATGTTTTCGCGGTTTAAACCCAGAACTGTAAATCCTCCCCGGGGCTGGCGTTCAATCAGCCCTTCGCGTTCCAGTTTGTGAAAGGCTTCCCGCACCGGTGTCCGACTGATGCCGAGCATTTCCGCAATATGGCTCTCGACCAGCCATTCACCGGCTGAAATCTTGCCTCTGACTATTGCCTGTTTCAGGCTTTCAAAAACATGTTCACCCAATGATTTGCGTTCCTGAAGCGCCTGTAACGGCCCAAGATCCAGATTGTTTAATTCCGCTCTTTTCTTCATCGTGGTGGCTCCACAATCTTTTGCATGAAAATTAATGAGAGGCTTCCGCCTGCTGCGTTACCTGCCCGCCATCGCGATCCGCTCAGGCGAGGCGGGCGGGTTAAGGACGAGGCATAGTTCACTATAGCCTTGCCCTTAAGTGCCTTGCATATGAAAACCTCCAACTCGTGCAAAATTTAGACATTATCAAAGCTCAGATAATACCCGCTTTTTTCAGTCGGGCAAGCTCGTCATCCGAATAGCCCAGTTTATGGCCGTATATATCTCTGTTTTGCTCTCCAAAGCGTGGTGGAAATGAGAGCCTACGGTCGGATTTCTCGAGAAACGAAGTCATATTCGGCGGCGGCGCCAGAGTTACGCGGGAACCGGTAACCGGGTCCTCGGCATACAGCAGTCGCCGTTCGACCAAGGGATCCTTGATAACTTCAGCCACCGTTTTTATTTTGCTGATCGGAACGGTGAGGGAAGTGAACAGATCGATCAGTTCTTCAGATGTATGATTGCGGGTAATTTCGTTTATGGCCTGATTAAGCTTTTTTACATCTTTGATGCGACCGGCGTTCTTTTTGTACTGCGGCTTATCCAGTGTCTTAAACATTTCCTGAGAAACAATGGTCTGCCATTGCCGATCGTTGCCCACCGCTACATAAACAAAACCGTTTTGGGTCTGATAAACAGATACCGGGGCAAAAAATTTATGGGTATTTCCCCGACGAGAGATATTTTTACCGAAACTGCCGGTCAGGGTAATCGGCACGGTAAGCCACGAAACAGAAGACTCAAACATGGCCATGTTGATACAGCTGCCATCCCCGGTAAGCTGACGTTGGTAAAGCGCTTTCATCAGCAAGCCATAGGCGTGCTCGCTGGTGCCCATATCCGGTAAAGGGATGCCCACGACCTGGGGGTCACCCTCGGCCTCACCGGTCAATTCCATCAGACCTGATCGAGCCTGCAAAATCGGGTCGTATGCAGCTTCATTGCTGTCAGGACCGAAACCGGTCACACCCAACCAGATGATGTCCGGTTTCAAAGATTTAAGACTCTCATAATCGATCCCCAGTTTCTGGTAGTTTTTCGGCAGCTGATTGGTCGCAAAGATGTCTACGTCCAGTTCTTTGATTAAAGAACGGAATATCTCTTGTCCCTCTTCTTCGGCAAGATTTAAGGTCAGCGCTTTTTTACCGGCATTGATGCATAAAAAGTAGGCATTCATGCGCTCTTCGTTGAGCACATTTTCACCGATGAATCGGTTTGGATCTCCGTAAACCGGGTGTTCCAGACGAATGACATTCATTCCATCATGGGCCAGACGATACGTGAGATAGGGTAAAACCGTTGCCTGCTCAAGGGAAAGTACGGTAAGGTCGTTGAAAGAAGCCATGGTCTTCTCCATAAACAGCTAAGTTGGGATCAGTATTTGTGAGGCCGATTGTTTCGGCACCGCCGGAGATATAAGGTGTGGATTCAACAGATTTTTGTATACGGTATACAAAGAACAAATGTCAAGAAATGTTTTGTGTCGCTCTGAGATTTTTAAGGAGTACAAAAGGTTGATTTAAGACGCTCAAAAGCCTAAGTAAGCTAAAACATGAAACCATTTAACGAACGAAAGCTGACGGGAAAAACCTGACCGTCGTTATCGATTGATTTAAATCATTATGGGTATCCAAGGAATTGGTGCCAACATGTTAAAGGATCGTTTTGCTTTCAATTGCCTCCTTTTGCTTTTCATTCCGGCCATCCTGTTTTTAGGTTTGCGCTCGGTTGCATGGGCTGACGAAGTCAAAGTGGGTGAACCAGTGACCATTGTTACCTCGGGTATTGAAGCCCGGCTTTGCCCACAGCCCGCTTGCGGACCGGATCAACACATAACCCGCATCCCTGAAGGAACCGTTTTGACCATTCAGGGCTCGGACGTTTTTGCCATCGGCACATTTAAAGTAAAATGGTTTGAGGTTACTTATAAAAACCAGCGCGGCTGGATCAGTATTTTCGATACAGACCGCGCTCAAAAATAAAGGATATCAAAAAGATGAATCAAAAAGTGGATAGATTGGTTGAGGTCGCCGGCCAACTCGAACAAGCTGTTGATTCAGCAGTTGAACGCTGGCGCGACCTGCACGAAGAAAGGCTAAAGTTTTGCCCTTCTGCAAATGCCTGGTCCATTAAGGAGATCATCGGTCATCTAATTGATTCAGCTTCCAACAATCACCAGCGGTTTGTGCGCCTGCAACTCGAACAGCTGCTGATCTTCCCCGACTATTCAACAGACAACATCCTGTGGGTCCGCATCCAGAAGTATCAGGAGCGAACCTGGGCGGAATTGCTGGATCTGTGGGGTCAGTTCAACTATCAGCTGGCCCATATTATGCGCTCGGTCGATCCTGACTGCCTTTCCCATACCTGGCAGGTGGATTCCAATACCCGCTATACCCTTTTCGATCTGATGACCGATTATCTGCGACATTTGGAAGATCATTTGATTCAAATAGGCGATACACTGAATGCATCCAAAGACGCTAACTAATAAAAATGACTCATTATATTAAAGAAGCCCGTTCGACAGATATGTCCGATTTATCCAATTCTTATGCAAGGCCCTCTTGCATGCGGTCGATCAGTGTGGCCAGCATCTCTTCGATGTAAGGGCTCATATCTTTGAATTCAACACCGATACCGCTTCGATTGACCTGAACAATTTCACCTTTGATTTTAAGCGGCTTGTCGAAACCGTCCATTGAAAACGACATGGCGATCTCTTCTCCCACAAACAACGGACGCTGAGACTCGATAAAGACGCCCCTCTGGCTGATATTTTTTATAGTGTCCGTATAATAGCGATCATATGTCGCATAGCTAACAGTAATTGAGCATGATTTACGGATATATGCGCGCCTTTCGACCGTCAGCAGATCCTCGGCATACTTCAGCAGGACGTTTTGCTTTTCCTCTGGTAAATTTAAAACCAGTTGAAACAATTTAGGTATAACGACATTGTATTTCTGTAATTCGTTTTCCGATACTTTCATATGCGCCGATTCCCTCGCCAAGAACTAAGATCACCATACATTGCACTATAAAAAATTGAATTTTGACGCAAAATTCAGGCAAAACGGGTCCAGTGATTATATCGGAAAGACAGCCATCTAACTTTAGCCTTTGATGTCACTTCAGTAAAGGAGCGCAAGTCAAATCATCGCTGTCTTCACCTGGCTTTCTGTGCACTGGCGGCACATTCATTTTTCCCCAGATCCATTATTTCCTGTTTTTCCGCATCAACCTCCAGCAAACCGGCGTTGACCTTTCGAATCTCAGCATAAACTTCGGGTTGCTTTCGCATATTGTCTTCAATAAAGCCGATGAACGCATTTTCGCTGGAGATGGCGTAAATGTCGGCATTTCTGGCTTTAATGTTGCCCAGGGTATCTGAAAATATTTGATTCGGGCTGGCTTCGCTCCAATCCATGTAATGACCGGGCAAAATGACAAGCTCATCATCCAGGTTTTCAATTTTAGTCTTAAGGGTATTGTACAATAGCTTTGACCATTCCTCGGCTTTACCGCCCAGATCGGGCCGCCCGATGGATAAGATGAAAACCGTGTCACCGGAAATAAGAAATTTATTGTCAATCAGGTATGATGTGCTGCCAGGCGTGTGGCCGGGCATATGCAGCGCTTTTATTTCAGGACCGCCTTTGGAAAATGGGTAAACCGCCTCATCTGCGATCTTCTCATATTGAAAAGTTGCACCTTTAAAATCATTTTCATGTCCGAAAATCAGGGCGCCGATTTCAGACGAGATTTGTTTGCTGCCGGATATATAATCCGCCTGCAGATGGGTTTCAAAAGTCTTGGTGATCGTAACGCCGTTCTGTTCGGCAAAGCTATTATAAAAATCGACGTTCCGCGTGGGGTCGAACAAAACCATCTCATCCCCAGAAATGAGGCCGTAACTGCAGGAGGCCTTGCCCGGACGGATGAACTGAAAAAGCTTGTATCCGTTGTCAGCGGCCACCAGCTTGGGTGCCAGCATGTTGCCCCAGTTTTTGATACCGCCTTCCAGGTAGCCGACATCTTTGAATCCGTGATTCAGTAAAATTTCACCGACATATTGGGCCGATCCTTCCTTGGCACACACAATTCGGACTTTCTCCACGCGGGGCACCTGCGCAACGCTTTTTTCTTCATGTTCGACAAATTCTACGTAGGGAACATTGACCATCTCGCCAAGAAAAGGCCCTTCGACCTTAAAGCGGTCAAACTGCTCTTTGACACGAACGTCCAGCAATAAAAATTCTTCGCCTTCTTGGGTCACCCATTCAAACAGATCTTCAGCTTTGTACTTAAATGGTTCCATGCTTCACTACCTCCTTTTCCTGATTGTTTGTTTCAAATTTTAAAACGTCAAAGGTAATACCATCCTTATTTTCCCTTAAAGTGGGGCTTGCGTTTTTCTAAAAAAGCAGCCTGCCCTTCCCGTATGTCTTCGCTTGACAGAGTATCCCGGAAAATCGTCCAAGCTTCCTCAGCCTGATTATTATCAAGCTGGTTGACCTGCATCAACATATTTATGACTCTTTTGATGCCTTCTAAAGCCAGCGGCGCGTTTTCTGCAATTTCCAGCGCAATTTCTGCGGTAAATTTTTCCAGCTCTTCGCGGGGAACCAGATAATCGACCAGCCCGAGGTCTTGGATCCGCGGGCCGCTGTAGGTCCAACCCGTAAAAAATATTTCCTTGGTGCTTTGCAGCCCGATGTTTTGAATAAACCGCTGCAAACCGGTCCATGGGTAAACCAGGCCCAGCTTCGCCGCCGGCATACCCATACGAATATCGTCAGCGCCAATGCGAATGTCGCAGCACATGGCCAATTCGCATCCCAGTCCAAAAGCAAAATCGTTCAACACGGCAATCACCGGGCATGGAAAATTAATCACAGTTTGCAGTAAAGACTCAACCCGATCCAGCGATCGCAATCTGTGATCCACGTCCTCCCCGGATTGTGTCGGCAGCGAACCGATATCAAAACCCGAACAAAAAGCCTTATCCCCTGCCCCGCTCAACATAACGACCCTTACGCCATCGTCCCCGGCCAGTTTTTTGAGCGTAGCACCGAGCAGGTCAACCATATCGAGTGACAGAGAATTTTTCTTCTCCGGCCGGTTCAGAGTCAGCGTACAAATATTGTTTGTGCGCTCAAGCAATAAACTCTTTTGAGGCACGGGCAACCTCCGTCGCTTAATTAAATTTGAATTTTATCGAAATCGTGAATTTTTAGGCTACTCATAATCGACAATCAGCCCATTTTCAAGCATTGTTTCTCACGAAATATCCGCATTTTATTAATCTACGGATCGTTTGGTTTTCTGGCCTTACGTCCAATATATTTTATTTATCATTGAAAATATAATATATGTATGAAATATTTCAATATGGCTAAAACCGAGTAGATAGGCATTAGAACTACCTCTGAAATAAAAAAATATTGCAGAAATTAGCAGATGACGGCTATCGTTCTCTTTCGCAACAATGCGAAATGGCCATAGTTGAACGGTTGAAAGAAAACAAACATATTAGGGATAAATTGAAAAAATAGCCTTCAGCCGAGGTCGCTATGATCTGATTCAAAACCCCATTTCTCACAGAGAGGTGGGGTTTGTTCTAAGACCCTTTTAAAGCCTCGAACTTAAACACCAACATAGGCAACTTTTAAATGAGTAATATAAAAAAAAGAAAAGAATCGATTATTAAGATTGGGCCATCAGATAAACCATATGCAAAATTAATCTTCACAGAAAAGCGTTTTGGGTTAAATGAAAGGCGTAAATTACACACCTACATCGCAAATGATAGAAGAAGCGGAATAGCTGACAGACGTAAAAGCCTAAATAAAAATGCTATCCAAATTGGTCTGGGCAAAAATAAGCAGATGCTTTTGTTTTAACAACTGCGCTTAATCTGTAACCGTTTGCCTGCTGAACCTGATATAAGATACCGTTCAAAAGAGCCTTGGTGATTCGATCTCTTTTTGTGATATATAGTTGATATCTGTAAAGTTGGGATAGTTGGACATTGCTCAATATACCTCAACTTGACCCGAAACTATGTTTTTGGCAATAACCAAACAATTTTTGTTTCTCACAGACTACCACATTATGTCATATTATTTTTGACTTTCACAGCTGGATCCTATATTGCTTAAAATATTAGGTTTAAGCTTCAACTGATAATTCTTCCTCAAACACATCTATCGAATTTTATTCCTTGAATCTGTGCTGCTGCGGATCCCATCTTGTCAAAGGCAATCTTTTCTGAACTTAGTATAAAAGAATTATTGAAAGGAAAGGGACATGGCGATTGGAGTTTTAATAAGGCGAGTAACAAAGAAAGGGGTCGATGCAAAGGTGCTTTTGCCTCACATAATAGAATTAAGAGCTCTTGGCGTCAGACAGCAGGGATACATTTCAGGCGAAACATTTTT
>JASFGH010000060.1:0-12101 GCA_050123865.1 Desulfobacterales bacterium
GGAATGCTGCTTGATTCTCCGGGAGGCTTCGATACCGTCCATGCCCGGCATCTTCCAGTCCATAATAACCAAATCAAAGGGCTTGTCTTTGTCGGCCTTTTCAATTTCGGCAAGGCCTTCCTGGCCGGATGCTGCCAGCGACACATCAAAAGAAAACGATTCGAGCATGTCCCGCAATATTTCTCTGGAAGTGGGATTGTCATCAACTACCAGAGTTTTTGTCCCTCGCAAATCGTGCACCGGTACAAAGCGCTTTTTCAAATCCTCGCACCCCGCACCAAAGATGGCCGTAAAGATAAACGTACTTCCCTGGCCGGGCTCGCTCTCCACCCGGATGTCGCCGTCCATCATCTCCACAAGCCGTTTACTGATGGTAAGGCCCAGGCCGGTGCCGCCGTATTTACGAGTAGTGGACGTGTCGGCCTGGGTGAAGGACTGAAACAGCTTGCCGGCCTGGTCCTTGGTCAGTCCGATGCCGGTATCACTGACCGCAAACTTTAAGGTGACTTTATCTTCGCTTTGCTGAATTAATTCGGTGGAAACCACAATTTCGCCTGCGTCAGTAAATTTGATGGCGTTATTGGCCAGATTAATCAACACCTGACCCAAGCGTAAAGGATCGCCAACTAAAAAACGTGGCACATTCTGATCGGTAGCGAAAAGTACCTCAAGGTCCTCTTTTTCCTGGGCTTTGACACTGACGAGGTTGCCCAGATTATCGAGAACTTCATCCAGATTAAAATCCACCGATTCCATGTCCATCTTGCCGGCTTCGATTTTGGAGAAATCCAGAATGTCGTTGATAATGCCCAGCAATGAATTTGCCGATGACTGGATCTTATGAAGGTAATCTTGCTGTTTGGGGGTTAATTTGGTTTTCAGCGCCAGGTGGGTCATCCCGATGACAGCGTTCATTGGGGTACGGATCTCATGGCTCATGTTGGCCAAAAAATCACCCTTGGCCCTGTTGGCTTCAACCGCGGCGTGTTTGGCCTCGATAAGCTCATTTTCCATGCGCTTACGTTCGGTAATATTGTTTAGTATAACGATATTGCCCACTTTTCGACCGCTGGGATCGTGAAAGGGTGCGGTATTGATCTGCACATCGAGGATGTCGCCGGTCTTTGTCAGCCGCTTGGTTTCAAAAAACATCGATTCATGTCCGCCTGCCAGCATTTTTTTGATGGCCAGTTGGGTTTCAGCCTCAAGCTCAGGCGGCACGAAATCAATTTTTTTGCCCAATATCGATTCACGCGACCATCCAAAAGTCTTTTCAAAGGCAGGATTAATATAGTTCGCGTTGCCCTCCATATCATAGACCACTACAGATTCCGGCAGGCGCTCCAGCAGCATGCGATGCCGTTCTTCGCTTTCTTTCAGTGTCTTTTCGGCTTGCTTGCGCTCCGTAATGTCATGGGCGACGTGAACCACCTGGCTGAACGCGCCGTCTTCGTCTTTAATCGGAAAGGTCGATACTTCCACAATGACTTCATGCCCGTCGGCATGCTGGTGGATGTGTTCGACGGTACATTTTTGGCCGGTCTCCTTGGTTTTGAGCATGGGGCATGAGTGATGCGGCGGGGCGCACATTTCCGCAAGGCTGTGGGTGAGCTCATGACACAACTGGCCGATTACACGGTCCCGGGGGGACCCAACATCTGCCAGAAAGGCTTCGTTGGCATCGACAATCCGGCCGGTCTCTATTTCGATAATCGAAATGGAGTCCGGTATGCTGTTGATGACTGTTTCAATAAAATCTTTTTGTTTGCGAAGGGCATCCTGTTTTTCTTTTAATTCGGCCGTGCGTTCTTCAACCAAATCCTCCAGGTGATCCCGATGTTTCTTTAGTTCAGCCTCTGATTTTTTCAGCGCAGATTCCGCCTGGTCGATGGAGGTGATCATTTCATTGAACGACTGCGCCAAACTGCCGATTTCGTCATCTGCCTGGATGTCAATCTGGTAATCGAGCTCACCAGTTTGTTTGATATGATCGGTTCCCGCGTTAAGCTTTTTAAGGGGCGTAATCACAAAATGTTGCAGGCCCATCATTGTCAGCAAACTGAGCAGCATAAGCGCAGCAAATAACGCTGCCAGAATTTTTAAAACAAACACCCAGATCACCTTGTTAATCTCGGTGACCGGAACCACGGCAGCCAGCTTCCACTCCAATAGCGGCGAGGTATAATAAAAAGCATACCGCTCTTGCCCATCCCTTTCGAAGACGGTAACCCCATCGACGCTGGTATAAAGATCTTCGAACAGCTGGGGATCGGTTGATTTTAAACTGGTAAACAAAGCCGATTTTTCCGGGCCTGCCAGAACGGTTCCCTTCTCATCCGCCAGCATCATATGGCCGTTGTAGCCGAGTTTAATATTGGAAATATACTGGGTCAGCTCATTCAGGGTGATTGAAGTACCGATAACCCCGTAAACGTCTCCGGGTTCATCAACCAGGGCTTTAACAAATCCAATGCTGATATCGGGGGTGGTGACCGACCGAAATGGTGGTGTTTGCATCACCGCGCCGGGGTTTTCTTTTGCCAGTTTGTACCAGGGCCGGGTCCTGGGGTCGTATGGGGTGGGCTTGGCACGTGGGTGGGAGCGCACGAAGCTGCCGTTTTCACGGCCCATATAGACCGAATGGACGTAGGGATGGGTTATGTGATAATCGTTAAATATCGAGATGATTTTTTGTTCGAGCTCGCCATAGTCATATTCAAAGGTTTTTTCGTCAGCATCAAGAAAGGAGGTAAAATTGTTATCTTCGCGGGAGCGCACGAATTCATTTCGCGCAAGGGCCTCTATGTCGTGATCTATACTATTGATCAAGCGGCTCAGCCCGAAATCGATATGTTTAAGCTGTTGGCTATAATTTCTGGCGATTCGGTCAATGGTAACATCTTTTAATGCTGTTGCCAGAAAGCTGCCGATCACCAGCATAATAAAAAAAGCCGCACCGGCATACAGCAGCAATAATTTATACTTGAGCTTCATGGTGTTTTTCCTGTTACAGGTTTGCCAGTTGCCGGTTGAGCCGGTTATGCCCGTTAGAAAAGGAAAACGATCGACTCCACTTTTTTTTGGCTGGGAAACGGGTTCAACCAAAATAACTTAAAAGCGCTTTTAACACAGCTCTTGGACGTTAGATGCATTTTTGAGGCAGCTTCAAATTATTTTTGAGTCAGGATTTCCACCCCCGTCCAATCATCCGGGACGCCGCTGACCATATAGTTGGCGGAGCGTTTCAGATAAATGCGGGCAGCGCGATCTTCGGGGTGTTTTTCCAGCACCTGGTTAAACTTCACACTGGCCTCGGAAAATTTGCGGTCATAATACAGACAGAGACCCTGTTCAAAATCATCTTTGGTCTGCTCCTTTAATTCAATGACCTCGGGGGGATCGCCGTCAAAGACCTCATGCACCGAGACCGGGTCTCTTTTACCCTTGACCTGAACTTTGTCCACGAAACGATGTTTATATTGATCTTGATCTCTGAGCTGTTTCAGGGTGGGCTCACTGATGCTGATCGAAGAACCATATACGCGGGTTAACCCTTCCAGACGCGAGGCCAGATTGACCGCATCAGCGACCACCGTGCCCTGCATGCGCTCTGCGTGGCCGATGATGCCAAGCATCAAATCACCAATGTGCAGCCCCACGCCGATGCCGATGGGTTGATAGCCTTTTTGCTTGCGATCATTATTGTATTCTGCAACGGCTGCATGCATCGCAATCGCCGCCTGAACGCCGTCATCAGCCGATTGCGGAAACAGCGCCATCATGCCGTCCCCCTGGAAGTTGTCGATAAACCCCCGGTGGGCGGTTATTACCGGGCTGACCCGGTTTAAAAAGGCATTGATAAAATTAAAGCTTTCCTGGGCCGTCATGTCTTCTGAGAGGGTAGTCCAGCCGCGAATATCGGAAAATAAAACGGTCATCTGTTGGGCCGTCTGATCTCCCAGGATAACATCCAATATACTTTCCTTCATCAGCAGGTTTAAAAACTCCCGGGGAACAAAACGTTGATAGGCTGTGTTTAATTCCTGTAACTGGGCTGTGCGTTTTTTGACGCGTTCCTCTAATAACTCGTTGGCTTCCTGTAATTCTTTATTTTTCTGATCCAGGGCCTTTTTGAGCCGGTATATGGTCAGGTGCGTGTTGACCCGTGCGATGACCTCATCGGGTTGAAACGGCTTGGTGACATAATCCACCGCACCCAGATCTAAGCCATGCACCTTGTCCTTGGTATCGGTCAGAGCCGAAAGAAAAATAACCGGTATTTCAGCGGTGGCCGGGTCCGCTTTTAATTGGCGGCAGACCTCGTAACCATCGATTTCCGGCATCATTATGTCCAGCAAAATTAAATTCGGTTGTGCTTTGCCGGCAATTGAAAGGGCAGCCTTGCCGTCTTTGGCAATCAGTAGTTTATATCCGCGACCGTCGAGAGTTTCAAATAGCAGTTGAAGATTGGTGGGGTTGTCGTCCACCAGCAAGATGGCTTCCGCTGCTGAATTATCTGACGTCATCAATTTTACTCCCCAGCTTAAAAATTACGTGGCCGGTTTTTATCATAGGTTCCAGGTTTCAGGTGTCAGCAAATAGAGAGCAGATGAAAGAACTCAGATTGAGTGCTTCTTTTTCGAAGTTTTTTTAATCTTTCTTCTGTCGCCTGATCTCTGCCCTCGGAAATCTGACACCTGAACACTGAAACCAGACACCATTATTTTAGTTAAAAGGGATAAATTGTAACGTATCTGTATGTCCCCATACTTATGATGATACCTTTTTGAGCCCATCTTCAAGAGTATCTTTGATCGGAATCATGGCGGTAAAACCGCTGACCGCAAAAATTTCATAAACATATTCTTTTAGCGCGGCAAGCGCCACCTTGCCCTCTCGGCGTCTGATTTCCTTGGCCGCCCCCAGTATGACCCGCAACCCGCCGCTGCTGAGGTACTCCAGCCCGCTTAGGTCAAAAAGCAAACGGTTTTGCTCTCCTTCCAGGGCCTTATTGATTTCCACTTCGGCAACCGATGCATTAGAGGCGTCCAGACGACCCTCGATCTCAATGATCATAACTCCGTTTTCTACCCTGTTGTGAATTTCCATTTTCTACTCCTTTAATCCCTGAATTTGACATGAAAATTTATGCAAAGTTGAGATACTATTTTTTGGCACCACAATAAGCAAAATATCTATCATTATTTAAGTATCTTGTACTTTTTCAGCTCTCTAATGTCAATATTCGATTAAAGACGCAAAACCTAAGGCCTAAGGCGCGCGTCACACGGCGCAAGCAAAAAGAACACAAAGAGAAGGAGTTGAGGAACTGGTAAAGGGAAATGAAAGGTGGGAGCTAACCGGCTGTAGTGAAAGAAATTGTGATGGAAGGGCGCCGGATTAGCAGCTTAAACGGGTTTTCGAAATTTTTTTCTCTGATGTCTCAGTGTGCTCTGTGCTTAAAAAAATCAACGGGTGCCTTCGAGCTTCTGGCGGTGGTAGCGGAACTTGTCCCGCGTCAGGTTCAGCAGCAGGGCGGCGTTGCTTTCATTACCATCGGCCAGTTTGAGGGCTTCATCAAAATAGACTTTTTCAATTCCGGCAATAATGGCGCTAAAATCGATTCCCTCGGGCGAAACCAACGGCAGGTAAAGGTCGTAGTCCGCCTGCCTGTTGCCCTTTTGCCCGTTGGTCGGTTTTAAACCCAGATCCTCGAGCATCAATACTGGCCCTTCGGATAGCAAAACACCGCGCTCGATGAGATTTTTAAGCTCCCGCACGTTTCCGGGCCAGTTATATTCTTTCAGGGCGGCCTGGGCTTCATCGGAGATGCCGTTAAAGGATTTCTCGAATTTCTGGCTGAATTCTACCAAAAAATGTTTGGCCATTGGAATAATATCATCACGCCGCTTGCACAAGGATGGTACTTCAAGCTTGACCACCGCAAAGCGATGATAGAGATCTTTTCTGAATTCGCCTGCTGACACCAGCGCTGTAAGATCCCGGTTGGTTGCTGAAATGATCCGGGTTTTTACAGCATGCTTTTTGGTTCCGCCGACACGGAAATACTCACCCGTATCTAAAAATCGGTGCAACTTGACCTGGGCCTCGGGGCTCAGGTCGCCGACCTCATCCAGAAACAGGGTGCCGAGGGCGGCCTTTTCCACAAGACCGGCTTTACCTGATCGCTCAGCACCGGTAAAGGCACCCTTCTCGTAACCAAAAAGTTCACTTTCAATCAGCGCCCGGGGCATGGCCGCACAATTGACAGCCACCATTGCTCCCTTAAAATTGGGGCTTTTGTAGTGAATCGCTTTGGCGATGAGTTCTTTGCCCGTTCCTATATCCCCTAAAATTAAGATGGGCGTGTCCGGGCTCTGGGCTACTTTGGCAACCAGTTCCATCACATCTTGGATGGCATTGCTTTCACCGATGAAACAGGGCAGGTTTTCTTTCAGGTATTTTTCATGCAGGGCCTGAATCTCTTTGCGCATGGCAATGGTTTCAAAAGCGTTGCGCAAAATAACCATTAAGGCATCCATCTGAACCGGTTTGACCACATATTCATAAGCGCCGTTTTTCATGGACGATACCACAGTCTGCACATCTTCGTTGGCGGTAATCATAATGATAATCACTTCGGGATGACGCTTTTTGATAATTTCCAGGGCCTCAACACCGCTCATGCCGGGCAGACCGATGTCGAGCAGAACCAGATCCGGCGGGTTATCGTCGATGGCTTTAAGGGCTGTTTCAGCCGTGCCGAATGTCTGGATGGTGTAGTTCTTTTTCTTCAAAGCCAACTTGAGGCCGTTGCGTGCCAGAGCCTCATCATCGACGATATAAATGGAATAAGAGCTCATCGGGTATTCATCCTTCGCGTATGACCTGAATATGTAAGTCCTTCTTAGTGCTTTATGATAAACATTGACGCTGATAGTGATCACAGTCCATGAAGGCAAGTCAGCAGGATTCATGCCAATGCGGAAATGAATTTTTTTATATTTATTTCAATTGGTTAAATCAATATTACCATCATATCATGATATAATAGCCCGGTATTTTTTTCCGGTTTATGCGCTATCTACCCCAAAACCGGATGATTATCGGTTTTATCTACCAAAGAACGCCTATCGGCATCGGGCGCTGAGAGCAGAAAAAGACAATTATTTTAAATAAATATCTCACACTCCCTTTTTGATTTCGACAGCGCTTTTTTTCCATTTATTCTTGACAGAAATTCGCAAGTCGTCTATAAGAACCCCTTTGGCCTGATCCTTAACAATTTGACCAAATGCGTATAATGATTGGGCCTACAGGAGTTCTTATGGAAAACAGTCTGAAAGGACTTATCGAAAAGAAAAAAAAGGACATCCTCCATCATTGGTTTGAAACCACCATTCAAACCTATGCGCCCGATACCGCTCAATTTTATAAAGGCCAGAAAGACCGATTTGCCAATCCGGTCGGTAATACCACATCAGAAGGCCTGCCCAATATACTCGAACAATTGCTCAACGATTTTGAATCAGATGTGATTAAAACCTATCTGGATCCCATAATCCGCATCCGTGCCGTGCAGAATTTTACGGCCTCCCAGGCCACGGCCTTTGTTCTTAAGTTAAAAGAGGTCATCAGGGAATGCCTGTCTGATGAACTTCAGGATGCAGCCTGTTTGAAAGAGTTGCTGGCCTTTGAATCCAGAATCGATCAGCTCAGCCTGATGGCTTTTGACCTTTATATGAGCTGCAGGGAAAAAATATACGAAATTGCGGCGCACGAAACGCGCAACCAGACTTTTCGGGCCTTTAAACGGGCCGGCTTAATCGTAGACCCTTCTCAAGAGCCCCGAAAGCAGGAAGGCGTTAAATCATAATATTCATAACCGGTTGCAGGTATGCCGGCATCGCCGGCTGGCTGTGGTCTTACAAAGAGGTGCTCTTCAATGAATTTAAGGTACATCGTTCCGCTGATTGCCGTTATTATTCTATTTTTGTTTTCCTATCTGGGCGCCCGGGTGACAGGGCTGCAATATCTGTTTGGTGTGATTGTCCCTTATCTGGCGATTCTCACATTTGTGCTGGGATTTGCCTATCGCGTGGTCAGCTGGTCACGATCACCGGTGCCCTTTGCCATCCCCACCACCGGCGGTCAGCAAAAATCTTTGCCCTGGATTCAACATTCCAAATTTGACAACCCGGTAAAGGGGTGGCAGATCGTCGTGCGGATGGCGCTGGAAATATTAACCTTTCGCTCGCTGTTCAGAAATACCCGCATGAAGCTAACCCAGGGCGGCCGTTTGTCCTACCAGCTGGAAATTTTCCTGTGGGTCGGCGCGCTGGCCTTCCATTATGCCTTTCTGGTGGTCCTCATCCGCCACCTGCGCTTTTTTACCGAGCCGGTGCCGTTTTTCGTACAACTGGTTGAAAATGTCGACAGCTTTTTCCGGGTTGAGATTATTTATCCGTTCATTAAGTTTGGTGTGCCCGGGGTTTATATGTCGGGTTTTGTGTTACTGGCTGCTGTCAGCTACCTGTTTTTAAGACGGCTGTTTGTGCGCCAGGTCAAATATATTTCAATTGCATCGGATTATTTTCCGCTGTTTCTGATATTTGGAATCGCCCTCAGCGGTATCCTAATGCGCTATTTTGCCAAGATCGATGTGACTGCTGCCAAGGAGCTGACCCTGGGACTGATCACCTTTCGGCCCACCATTCCCGAGGGCGTCAGCCCGATTTTCTTTGTGCATGTCTTTCTGGTCAGTATCTTGATTGCCTATTTTCCGTTTAGCAAGTTGATGCACCTGGGCGGTGTGTTTTTGAGTCCGACGCGCAATATGCCCACCGACACCCGCGCCCGCCGGCACGTTAATCCCTGGAATTATCCGGTGCCGGTGCATACCTATGAAGAGTACGAAGACGAGTTCAGAGATAAGATGGTTGAAGCCGGATTGCCGGTTGAGAAAATGCCGGAACCCGCAGCGACGGAAGAAGCGGCTTCTGAGCCTGAGCAAGCAGAGGAAAAGGAGTAAACTATGGCAGACGAAACACCCAGACCGGAAGAGCTTATCCAGATCGATCACCGGCCACCCAAAACGGACTGGATGGAGGTTCCGGTTAATATCCGTAAGGGCATGTACTGTTATGCCGCCAACCCCAAAAGTGTCGAATATGTCGGTCTTCCCAATGCCAGACAATGGAACCCGCTGGACGATGACTGGCAGTTGCCCGAAAACTGGCAGGAAATCATCCATGAAGGTTTCAAGGAGCGGCTGGAAAAATTTCGCTCGTTTAAGGTATTTATGGATATCTGTGTGCGTTGCGGGGCCTGCGCCGACAAGTGCCATTACTTCATCGGAACCGGCGACCCCAAAAACATGCCGGTGCTGAGAGCCGAGCTGTTGCGATCCGTATACCGTAACGATTTTACCCGCATGGGCAAGATTTTAGGCAAAATAAACGGGGCCCGGCCGATGAGCCTCGATGTGCTCAAGGAATGGTGGTACTACCTGTTTCAATGCTCCGAATGCCGGCGCTGTTCGTTGTTTTGCCCCTATGGCATCGATACCGCCGAAATTACCATCATGGGCCGGGAGCTGCTGAACCTGCTGGGGCTTAACATCGACTGGATCGCCACGCCGGTGGCCAACTGTTATCGTACCGGCAACCATCTGGGCATCCAGCCGCATGCCTTTAAAGATATGCTCGACTTTTTTGTGGAAGACATCGAGGAACTCACCAGTGTGCCGGTGGAATACAATATCAATAAAAAGGGCGCCGACATTCTTTTTATTACCCCCTCGGGGGACGTGTTTGCCGACCCGGGCACCTATACCGCCATGGGGTACTTGATGCTGTTTCACTATCTCAAGGAAAAATACGGGCTTGATGTGACCTGGAGCACCTACGGCTCCGAAGGCGGCAACTTCGGATTTTTTACCTCCCACGAGACCATGAAACGGCTCAACTCCAAGATGTATGCCGAAGCCAAACGCCTGGGAGTCAAGTGGATCCTGGGCGGCGAATGCGGTCACATGTGGCGGGTCATCAACCAGTATATGGATACCATGAACGGGCCGACCGATTTTCTGGAACAGCCTGTGTCGCCTATTACCGGCACCGTATTCGAGAATGCCAGGTCCAACAAAATGGTCCATATTGCCGAGTTTACCGCCGATCTGATCAAACACGGCAAGCTCGAACTGGATCCCAGCCGCAACGATCACTTGAAGGTCACCTTCCATGATTCCTGCAATCCGTCGCGAGGCATGGGAATCTTTGAGGAGCCCCGCTATGTGATTCAAAACGTGTGTAACAATTTTTATGACATGCCGGCCAATACCATCCGCGAAAATACGTTCTGTTGCGGTAGCGGCGCGGGTTTAAATGCCGGTGAGGATATGGAGTTGCGATTGACCGGCGGTTTGCCGCGTGCCAACGCGGTTAAACACGTTCATGAAAAACACGGCGTGAACATGCTGGCCTGTATCTGCGCCATCGACCGGGCTGCACTGCCCACCCTGATGGAATACTGGGTGCCGGATGTGGATGTCACCGGGTTGCATGAAATGGTGGCCAATGCCCTGATTATGCCTGGCGAAAATGAACGTGCCACCGACCTGCGGGGCGAGGACATCCCGGGTCGCGAGGTGATCGAAGAAGCTGAAGAAGAATCAGACGGTGAGTCGGAGGAACAAACTGATGAATAATAAAGCACTGATAGTGACGGGAGTTGTCATATTTTTGCTTATCGTTTTATTTCCCTTCTGGTACATGCGGGGCAAAGCGGCTCCTGTCCCGGAGGTGGAATTGACGCCCAAGGCCAAAGCAGCTCAAAAATGCGTGCGTTCGACGGAATACATGCGTGCCGAGCATATGCAGCTGCTGGACGTCTGGCGCGATTCAGTCGTGCGCGAAAGCAAACGAATCTATGTCAATCCCGAAGGCAAAGAATTTAACATGAGCCTGAGCAACACCTGTTTGGACTGTCATTCCAATAAAGCTGAATTTTGTGACCGCTGTCACAATTTTGCTTCGGTCAGGCCCTATTGCTGGAGTTGCCATATTGAAAACCCGAAGGAGAAGAGCTAATGGATAGCAGCAGGAGACGTGTTTTACAATTACTGGGGATTTCTGCTCTGGCAGCAACCACCAAGCCGGTTTTTAATGCCTTTGCCAAGGAGCAGCAGGCAGCCGGGGCCGAAGCAGTGATAAAAGCAGGCGACAAGTCGCTGCAGGCCAGACAGTGGGCCATGGTCATTGATACGCATAAGCTCGAATCTGAAGCGGATCTGGAACCCCTGATAGAGGTCTGCCATAAGATACATAATGTTCCCAAATTGCAGAACAAAAATCATGAAATCAAATGGATCTGGGGCACACACTATCACCATGCCTTTCCGGGCAAGGCCGCACGGTTTTTGGCCGAAGAGGTTGAGCATCGCCCTTTTTTAGTTCTGTGCAATCATTGCGAGAACCCGCCCTGCGTGCGGGCCTGTCCGACCAAAGCCACTTTTAAACGCGAAGCCGATGGCATCGTGTTTATGGATTTTCACCGCTGCATCGGTTGCCGGTTCTGCATGGCGGCCTGCCCGTTCGGTGCCAGAAGCTTCAACTACCGGGATCCGCGCCCCTTTATCCAGACAACCAACAAACAATTTCCGACCCGCATGAAAGGCGTGGTCGAAAAATGTAATTTCTGCGCCGAACGCCTGGCAGTAGGCCAGATACCGGCCTGCGTGGAGGTTTCCAATGGCGCATTGGCTTTCGGGGATCTGTATGATCCCGCCTCGAAAGTTCGTGAGCTGATCCGCACCCATTTTACCATTCGTCGCAAACAAATTCTGGGCACCGAGCCCTGTGTCTATTACATCGTGTGAGGTGAATAATGCTTGAATTAGCAATTAAAGGCGGCAAAAAATACTACGGCTGGATGACCTTTTTACTGATCATTGTCGGCATCGGCTTTCTGCTGTACCTCAGGCAGCTTGATTTCGGCCTGGGGATCACCGGCCTGAGCCGAGATGCTTCCTGGGGGTTTTATATCGCCAATTTTACCTTTCTGGTGGGTGTGGCCGCCGGGGGGGTGATGGTGGTGCTGCC
>JASFGH010000061.1:0-12090 GCA_050123865.1 Desulfobacterales bacterium
TTCGGCTATCAAAAAGGTGCCTTTACAGATGCCGCCCGGAATAAAAAAGGCCTCTTTTTGCAGGCCCACGAGGGGACCTTTTTTCTGGATGAGATTTCGGAAATGGCGCTATCGATGCAGGCCAAGTTCTTACGGGTGCTGCAGGAAAAAGAATTTTATCCGATCGGTGCCCAAAAGACGATCACAGTCAATACCCGCTTTATCGCCAGCTCAAACAGGAATTTGGAGGCAGAAGTCAAAAAAGGCGCCTTCCGAGAAGACCTCTTTTATCGGATCCATGTCATCGTTATACAATTGCCGCCGTTGCGCCAGCGCAAAGATGACATTCCCCTGCTGGCAAATTATTTTTTGAACAAATACGCCCGCGAGACGCGAAAAGATATCACCGGTTTTACACCGTCCGCTATTCAAAAACTGATGTTACACGACTGGCCGGGTAACGTGCGGGAACTGGAAAACACTGTTGAGTGTGCGGTGGCGCTGGCCAGCCAGAATATCATTTCTGAAGACTCGATCCTGCCGGATCAAAACCCCGCTGAAGGCGGTCTGCAGTCGTTGAAAGATGCCAAAGAAAATTTCGAAAAAAATTACCTGATTCAACTATTTGAAATTACGCGCGGCAATGTCAGCCAAGCCGCCAAGCTGGCCGGGAAATACCGTGCGGACTTGTATCAGCTGTTAAAAAAATACGATATTAAAGCGGCCGATTATCGCAGGGCGCCTTAGATAAAATACCGCCAGCGGCCTCAACCATCAATAGGCAACTGCCAGCTGTATGAATCTTTACCCGCCGCGGCATTTATATCATAAAGCCGCCGACGACGACGGAAACTTTACTTTCGCGTACTGTTCGAACAATGCCATTTGCTTCAAAATAGACAAACCAAAGAAGCGGTTATATATTTTAGACTCATATTCATCCACTTTTCCCCATAAATAAATGCGCAGACATAAAAAGGCAAAGGAGACGGGTCATGAAAGCCATTAAACTGGCGAGCATGGATTGCGAACAGGTCAGCAAGGAAATCGGTGATTTTGTCATCACCGTGGTGCAACAGGCTACTTCCAGCGGATGCGTGATTGGATTATCCGGTGGGGTGGATTCGAGCACGGCGGCGGCTCTGATCAAACATGCTTTTGAGCGCTACAATGCCAATCGCGCAAAAGATCAGCAGACACTAGAGTTAGTGGGCTATATTCTGCCCTCGAGTGTCAATGTGTCTTTGGACGAAACCGACGCCGTCTCGGTGGCCAAACATCTGGGCTTGCGCTTTGAAATCCAGAGCATCGAAGCTCTGGTGGAATCATTCAAATCGACCAATCCGGAAGCATTTGAAAGTAAATTTCATACAGGCAATATGATCTCCAGAATCCGCGCCAATGTTCTGTCAACCAAGGCCGCGACGGAAAATAAAATCCTGGCCGGCACCGGCAATCGCGATGAAGATTTCGGCATCGGCTATTATACGCTTTTCGGGGATGGGGCGGTGCATTTCAGCCCTATTGCCGGTTTGCCCAAACGGCTTGTGCGTGAAATGGCCGCTTTTCTGGGATTGGATGCGCAGATTATCCAGCGCGAGCCCACAGCCGGTTTGGAACCGGGTCAAAGCGACTTCAAAGACCTGGGGTATGATTACGATGTGGTTGAAATGGTCACCGAAGGCCTGGTGCAGGGATGTTTTAAAGATGAGCTGATCAGTCACCCGCAAATTGTGCCGCTGGTTGAACAGCAAATTCAGCATTATCAATCCGTATACGGCACCAAAAAGTTTGACGCGGTTAAAGCCGTGGTAGAAGACGTGCTCAACCGCCATGAGCAGGCCAAAAGCAAAATGAAAATCATCCATCCGCCAACACCCCAGATCACTTTATCGTATGAATAAAACCCGTCTTAAAAATGCATCTGATGCTGCTGGTTGAAAATAAGGCCCGGGAAATAAAGTCGGCCATCTTCAAAAAAAAAGCTAAAGTTCAGCTTAATTTGGCAGATATTAATATCGGGGAGATTGTGATTTTTCCGGTATTGTCCTGCAAGCCGCAAAATTCAAATAGCCCCATAGCAGTGCAGCGTGTGGATTATCGATCCACTATTGATTGCCAAGCCTTGGGGGCTTTGATGTGTAAGAACATTTTCCGTTTTGTCTCGATAGTGCTCATCGTCACTTTCTCCTGTTCGTTCGTTGGCTGCAAATCGATTCCAGTGCCGGAAGAAAAAAAATCCTACATCGGAACCTGGGAGGGTGTCGGGTTTCACCTGACCATATCCGACAACGGCGGTGTTGATTACCGCCGGGTAAAGGGAAAACGTTCAACGAAAATCTCCGGCCCTTTGAAAAACTTCAAAGGAGATGACTTTATCGTCGGTGTACTGTTTTTCACGACAACCTTTGAAGTGCATCAACCGCCATACCTGGATGGCGACGACTGGTACATGGTCATCGACGGTGTCGAATTGAAAAAAGTCGCCGGACCCATTACCTGACCGTTTTAATCGCCATTTCCTTACTCATTATCCGGCGCTCGCACCGGCGCCTCACATGGTCAATCCCTTCACCTTAAAAAAAATGGGATTCATTCCGATATTAACTTTTGCGCGCTGGCTTCTCTATATTTAGCCTCTTTTTGATCAACTTTTCCAACTCGGCCACCGCTGCTTCAATGACAGCTTCACTGGACTGGGAATAGGACAGTCGAAAGGTGTGGGTTCCGCTGCCGTCTATGAAAAAGGGTTCACCGGCCACAAAGGCCACATTGTGCTCAATGGCTTCGCTCAGCAGGTTTGAGGCATCAAGTGTTTGGGGCAACTGAACGAATATAAAAAACCCACCGTCCGGTCGATTCCACTGAACCTGTTCAGGAAAATGGGCTGCCAGTTGCGCGAGCATAAAATCCCGTTTGCGCTTGTAGTGCTGATTGTTCAGCTGAACGCGCTTTGCCCACAGTCCGCTCCGGATAAATTCCAATAAAATGTACTGGGCCAGACTGTTGGTGGCAACATCAACAAATTGTTTGGCCACCACCATTTTTCGAATCATTTCAGGAGGACCGATGCTCCAGGCCACGCGCAGGCCCGGGGCAAATGTTTTGGACATCGAGCGCATATGCACAACCCGACCATGCGTATCCAGGGCAATGATCGGCGGAAGATGATCACCCTCAAATCGTAAATCACCATACGGATCATCTTCAAAAATGACCAGATCATAAAGCTCTGCCAGCTCAACGAGATGCCGGCGGCGCTCAAATGATAATGTGGTTCCGGTCGGGTTCTGGAAGTTGGGTATGACATATACGCCTTTGGCCTGTTGACCTTTTTTCTTTAACCGTTGCAACCGATCTTCGAGTTGCTGGGTATCCAGCCCCTTGTCATCAACGGCCACTCCCTGGAGTTCGCCGCAGGCGGCCATGACGGCTCCGGTTCCCCCAAAATAGGTCGGCAGGCCTACAAAAACACGGTCATCAGGGTTGATGAGCACCCGGCAGGCCAGATCCATCCCCTGGGCCGAACCGGCCGTAATGACAATGTGATCCAGATTGCACGAAATGCCATAGCGATCTTTGGCCAGACGGGCAAGTTCCTGCCGCAACTCTGTCACCCCCTCGGTTGCGCCGTATTGCAGGGCTTTACCCGCCTTATTTTTAAGCAGCTTGTTGGTAATGCGAATGATATCTTGACCCGGAAAAACAGCCGGGTCCGGCCAACCACCGGCCAATGATCTCATACCCGGTGAATCGACCAGTTTGTTAATTTCACGGATGGCCGACGGCACCGCACAGCAGGCACTTTTTGAGTATAGATGTTGCAGGCTTGACGTTGACATAATAAACCTCAGTACGGGATTAGGTTCTTAAACAGCGCAGGTTCGCCAGGTCTTCCGCATAACCGTAAAGGTGTAATCCTTTACTTTCGACAACCATCTGGCCGTCCTCAACACCAATTTCGGCCGCCATGTACTCTTTTAGGTTTTGAATGGCGGCCAGGTTGGCAGGAAAGCCGTTCCATAAATCCCAGGAACGAAAATAGACAAAAAAATTAAGGCTGTTATTCTGAATACGGGTGTCAATCGACCGCAGGCAGGGGGGATCCAGCAGGGTTAGATCTGAAGGGTGTGCAATTTGAAGGACCAGTTGATTATTGCGCTCGCCAAACTTACGATAGGTGTCAATGACCCATTCGATCTGGTTCAAATACAGCTGGCCCTCCTCCTCAAAAACAATTTTGGCGTCAACTTCGCGTTTATCAATAATTTCACTATTGGATGTTTGCCACCAGTGAAGTTTGTCGCCCGATAGTGGAACGCGTGTCAGTCGTTCACCGTAGGTATAGGACTCACCGGGTTCTTTGCGCGCCGACATTAGATACTCGATATAGGCCCGATCATATCCAGGACCGCCATAAATATAGTCATGCTCCACCGGGTTGGGTATGCCGCAGGCCGGCGGAATATCCGGAATCAGCGGTTGGGTGCCGGGATATTTAACGTGACCCATAAAATAATCATATTCCAGGCGGGTTTGGCCTTCGTATGATCCCCGATCAATGACAAATCGCTTGCCATGATCGAGAATATCATGCACCGCCTGAAACCATAAATCCGGCAAATCCCGGGCATTAATGTTGTGGATATCCATATTAACCTTTTTTAGATTTGATTTAGTTCCAGGGGTCAGGTGTCAGGGATAATCAGATTTAATTAAAGTTAAATGTCTAGCGTGCTGACTTCCAGGGCATTACTCTGAATAAACTCTCGGCGGGGCTCAACTGCTTCACCCATCAGAATGGTAAAAATTTCATCGGTACCGACAACATCTTCTACTTTAACCTGCATTAGGTTACGTTTTTCCGGATTCATGGTGGTTTCCCAGAGTTGTTCAGGATTCATTTCGCCCAGACCTTTGTAACGCTGAATGGTGATGCCCTTTTTGCCATCACGCATGAATATATTCAGCAATTCCGTTTTGTCTTTGGCCGTCTGGGGTTCTGTTTTTTTATCTTTATCGGTGTTCGCAACCGTAAACGGCGGTAAATCATATTTAATGATATTTTTACTGAGGTTCAGGCTGTGCTGGTAATCATTGGAGTAAATCAAGCCGCGGCCGATTTTAACAGAACCGGCCGATTTGCCGATCAATTCGGATAACAGATCAGCCTCCTTGGCGGTCTGCCCGTTTACTGTAATTTCAAAAACCTTGCGTTCCTCGCTGAAAGTCATTTCATCGACCACATAGCCTTTTTGAATCAATTTCTCGCGTAATTGAGACATGCGATTTTCATTTTGCAAAAAAGTTTTATTGGCGACTTTTTCTTTGATCAGCAGCTCGACAAGATGATCCGGAATCCCGCGGTTTTGAAGGTGATCCAGAACCGAATAATATTCTGCTATGCTGGTGATAAACATAAACAAATTGTGCCCGGATAATTTTTGTTTGCCTTTTTTGAGTGACAACTCGCGATTGCTGCAGATTTTTTTAAGAACAAAATCGTTTAATTCAGACTCACTGTTTAGATAGTTTTCTCTTTTTTTACCTTTGCCGACTTTAAAAAGAGGCGGTTGGGCGATGTAGAGATATCCTTTTTCGACCATTTCGGGCATCTGCCGGTAAAAAAAGGTGAGCAGCAGCGTGCGGATGTGGGAACCATCCACGTCCGCGTCCGTCATAATAATTACTTTGTGATATCTAATTTTTTCGATATTGTATTCTTCTTTACCAACACCGGTCCCCAGAGCCGTGATGATGTTTTTTATTTCCTCGCTGCGCAATATTTTATCAAAACGCGCCTTTTCAACATTTAAAATTTTACCCTTCAACGGTAAAACCGCCTGAAACTTGCGATCCCGGGCCTGTTTGGCAGAGCCACCGGCTGAATCTCCCTCGACAATAAACAGTTCGCGCTCGGCAGGATCTGACGATTGACACTCCGCCAGTTTACCGGGCAGGGTGGCATCGACCAAGGCACCTTTGCTGCGGGCCAGATCGCGCGCCCGCTTGGCCGCATCGCGCGCGCGGGCCGCATCGACCCCTTTGGCAATAATTTTTTTGGCAACCGACGGGTTCTCCTCAAAGAAGGTACTTAATTTTTCATTGACCAGGGATTCAACAATTCCTTTGACCTCGCTGTTTCCCAGTTTGGTTTTGGTCTGCCCCTCAAATTGCGGATTGGTAATGCGCACACTAATAATAGCGGTCAGTCCCTCCCTTACATCGTCACCGGTAATTTTAGCCTGTAAATTTTTGGGAAGATTTCCGTTGGAGGCATATTGGTTAATGGTACGGGTTAATCCGGCTTTAAATCCGATGAGATGAAATCCGCCTTCGGTGGTGTGGATATTATTGGCAAATGAAAAAATTTTTTCTGTGTAAGTATCGTTATACTGGATGGCAACTTCAATCTGAATGTCGTTTTTGGTGCCTTCCATAAAAATCGGCTTTTTGTGAAGGGCACTGTGACGACGATTGATATACTTCACAAAATCGATAATACCGCCTTTTTGGTAAAATTCTTCTTTGGCGTCACTGCGTTCATCTTCGATAAGAATTTTGAGGCCTTTGTTTAAAAACGCCAGTTCTTTTAAGCGGCGCACCAGAACATCATAACTGAATTCTGTGATTTTAAAAATTTCCGGGTCCGGCACAAAATGCACCATGGTTCCCTTTTTGCGGGTTTTTCCTTTTTGGGTTAACTCACAGGTTTTCTTGCCTCTTTCGTATGACTGATAATAGCGCTTGCCCTCGGCATAAATTTCAACCTCCAGAAAACTGGACAGCGCATTGACCACCGAAACCCCGACACCATGCAGTCCGCCTGAAACTTTATACGAATGATTGTCAAATTTGCCACCGGCATGCAGTTTGGTCATGACAACTTCAACGGCGGGTATTTTTTCCTTTTTGTGAATACCAACCGGTATACCACGGCCGTTGTCGAGCACGCTGACACTGTTGTCATCATGTATGGTGACGTTGATCTGACTGCAATAACCGGCCATGGCCTCGTCAATACTGTTGTCCACAACTTCGTAAACCAGATGATGCAAACCGGCGACATCCACGTTTCCAATGTACATTGCCGGCCGTTTACGGACCGCTTCCAGGCCTTCCAATACTTTAATATCATCTTCGGTATAATTGTTTATTTTGATATCTTCTTTCATATTCGCATCGGCATTATGACACTTAAATAGGTTTTATCTTTTTCGCTTTCGATTAGACACGGTTTTTCCTCATCAACAATATTCAAAATAACCTTATCTTCATCAATCACATTCAGGGTCTCAATAAAAAATTTAGGATTAAACATTACAGTAATCGGGTCCCCGTCGTATTTAACCACCATATCTTCTTTTGATTCCCCGATATCGGGATTGGTGGAGGTAATCAACAGTTGATTATTTTCAAAATTAAATATAACACCTTTATAGTCTTCGGAACTCAAAATAGACATGCGTTTGAGCATCATTAAAAAGGGTTGGCGCTCCATCAGAATCGAATGGCCGCCTTTTTTGACGATAATATCGCCGTATTCGGGAAAATCGCCCTCCAACAGCAGAAGAATCAGGGTTTCCGAATCTTTTTGAACAATAAAATTATTGTCTTTTATGCCGATTTTTACCGGACCTTCGGTATCCAGAAACTTGCTGACTTCAATAAGTCCTTTTTTAGGAATAATGACATTTTCCCCGGAAGGTAGAACAGCATATTTTTCAAATAAGGTATCCACTTTTGAAAGGCGACTGCCGTCGGTGGAGACAAACCGAAAACATTTTCTCTTTTCTTCCTGGATTCGCTCGGCATAAACACCGATAATATGGGCGCGCTTATCATCACTTGCGCCGCTGACGACCACCGCCTGTTCGATCATTTTGTTTAGATGGGTGGATTCAATTTTAAAAAATTCGATGGCCTCTATTTTTGGAATTTCCGGAAAATCATCCGGATTCAATCCAACGATATGATATTCAATATTTTTATTGCCAATTTCAATCCAGTGATTTTCAACTTCATTTAAAAAGATGTCTTCCGTGGGAAAATCCCTCACAATTTCGTATAATTTTCTGGCATTTATGGCAATTATTCCTTCTTTTTCAATTTTGGCCGGATAAAATCCCTCAAATCCGGTTTCAAGATCTGTGGCTGAAATCACCAGGCCTTTTTTTGCTGTTTTAATCAGTACATTGGTGGTTATCGCCAGATTCGTTCGACGGCCCGTTAAACCCTGTATCTTTGATAAAACAGGAAGCAAGTTCCTTTTCGTGATTGTTGCTTTCATAATATATTCCTTATTATGAAGTATATTTAAAAAATAAAAATAGATATGGGATGTTCATAAATCCAAGAACTTTTTAAAGATATGAATTAATATATAAAAATTAAAAAATTATTACTGACAATCTTTTTCGTTTAAACTCAATAAATGGCTTAATATGATCATATTTTTCCAGGTGTGGATAACTGATCATTTATAAACTGTCTATAAATAGGTTATGATCAAAAACCTGTTTAAAAAAACAAAAAATAAATACCCTAAATTAAAAGATTAAATTCGACTATTTAGAGACATTGTTACCAAACTAAGAATAGGATCGACGCCACTTTTTAATCAAGGCGACATCGCGATTTTGCCAGTGGTCCGATAGCCGATATCTTATAAAGGTTTTATATAATTTTTCTATAAATTGCAAGATCTTATCGTAAAGAAAGATTTTTTCCAAAATAAAACCTTCCATATCTTCCGAGCTTTCCGGCGCTGCAATTTTAGGCGTCTTCATACTGCTCAGATTAAGGCTCTCTCCCTTTAATGTGAATTGCCATTTTTGTTCGGCGGATCGGTAGATCAAGTTCAGTTCAGCCACCAGAGCGCCTTTCTGCAAGGCCAGCATCGCTTCTTCGAGGCCGGCATTCTCACCTTTAATGGTAATCCGTTCAACCGTCTTTTTATGCCGCTTTTCAAGAACAATCCGGTTTCCGATTTCCAGTGACGTTAAATCCGGATCAGCCTTTCTGATAATCTTCGGGTCCTGATCAATCACGAACCACAACCAGGTTAAAAATTCTTCGCCTAAAAATTTAAATCGGTTATAGGCAACAGCAATGTCCAACATGTTCTTTATCCTGTAAATGGGGTCGGGTTGAGTTCAAGAAGGATATCTTTTTCCGTATCTTTTAGGTCAGCGGTATAGTATGCCGCCGTATAAGGAATCATGCGGATCAGCGTTAAATCAAATGATCGCAGAAAAAGCGTTCCCAATTCCTCATTGGCCGCCTTGAGATTGGAAAAAAACCACAAAAAGGCATCCTCATAATTCCAGACAATGTCAAACAAATTGGGCGTCGACGGAATCGTTGCATATAGGCGATCCATTACCTGGTCCCGAATGCGCTCTCTTTCGCTACGTGACAAATAGGGTCGGCCGCTTTCAGCCAGTCGCTTTTCTGATTCGATGACCACATGTTTTTTAACCAATTTGGCGGACACGGTTTTACGGTCAATTCGTAATGAAAACACCAGATAATTTCCATATACGAAGGAGGACCCGCCAAAATCCGGCTGGTATGGCTTTTCAAAAGATGTCCAGCCGACTGCTTTGTCCAGAGTCGGATCATCTATTTCTGAAATTGTATATTTTTTAAGCCCGGCCGCGATCGTTTTCAGAATGGGATTTTCAAGTTTTCCCTGAACCCGGTAGCGCGTTATGGAAACCGAACTGGACACTAAACTCATCTTATCGCCATTGAACCTGTTGATGAAAAAGGGTTGACGGGATTACCACGGGTTGTCAAATAAACATCCGCCGACAACGCCCTGACGGAAAGCGGTAAAACACCATATATAGTATACTCTGTATAATATTATAAATATATAGCGTGTTTGATAACAACAGACAAGCTAATTTTAGGGTTAAAAAAAGACCTGAAAAATGATATGGAGTAACATTTAGCCGGTTCATCCGTAAGCCTTTTGTGTCGGATAATTATTCGGGTCTTCAGCGCTGTAAAGGGCAGGACTTTTACACTTTTGATTGAGCTATTTCAATGAAATTTATCGCCGATCTACACGTTCATTCCAAATACTCCAGGGCGACCGCCAAAAACCTTGATCTGGAAAATTTATACATTGCGGCTCAGTTAAAAGGCGTTACGGTCGTGGGAACCGGTGACTTTACCTACCCGGCCTGGTTTGAAGAAATTTCAGAAAAATTGGTTGCCGCTGAAACCGGTTTATACAGACTTAAAGATGAACTGGCGCGGATTTGTGACAACCAGGTTCCAGAATCCTGCCGTGGTCCGGTACGTTTCATGCTGGTGACTGAAATTAGCAACATATATAAGAAGAACGACAAAACACGTAAAAACCACAACCTAGTGATTGCACCGGATGTCGATGTTGCCCGGCGGATCAAAAATCGGCTGGATAAAATTGGCAACATTCGATCAGACGGCCGACCGATTCTCGGTCTGGATGCCCGTGATCTACTCGAGATGGTGCTTGAGACCTCTGACGAAGCATTTTTAATCCCGGCCCACATCTGGACCCCGTGGTTTTCGGTACTGGGATCAAAATCCGGATTTGATTCAGTTGCCGAGTGCTTTGAAGATTTAACCCCACATATTTTTGCGGTTGAAACCGGTCTTTCTTCTGACCCAGCGATGAACTGGCGCGTATCATCATTGGATGAATTTACACTGGTGTCCAACTCGGATGCGCATTCACCCCTCAATTTGGGGCGCGAAGCCAATTTGTTCAACACCGAGCTTTCATATCCGGCCGTAAAATCAGCACTGAAAACAGGTAACCCTAAAGAATTTCTCGGCACCCTGGAGTTTTACCCTGAAGAGGGCAAATATCACATCGATGGTCACCGTGCCTGTAACGTTTCCTTATGGCCCGCGACGACGCTCAAGCACAGCGGGCTATGCCCGGTCTGCAGCAAACCTCTGACACTAGGTGTATTGCATCGGGTTGAAGAACTCGCCGATCACAATGAAGGCCGCAGACCCCCCCGGCACGCGCCATACCACAGCGTCATTCAACTGACGGACATTCTGTCGGAGGTGATGCAGGTGGGTCCCAAATCCAAAAAGGTCACCCGGGCCTATCAAAACACTTTGTATCAATTGGGTTCAGAATTTAATATTCTACAAAATCTTGATACCGCAGAAATCGAAAAAGCCGGCATACCGTTGCTGGCAGAAGCTGTAAGGCGCATGCGGCATCAGGAAATCAGCGTCATTCCCGGCTTTGACGGGCAATACGGGCGGATTCAAATTTTCAAGGAGCGGGAACGGGCAGCGCTACTGGGCCAGCAATCACTTTTCGCGCTTGGCGAGCCCCAGGCGCCCGTTTCTGTTACCAACGACACCCATTTTTCCCGCCAAGCGCCTCAAAAAGAGCGGGGTGATTCCCTTGAGGCGAAATTAAACCGCACCTCACCGCAAATCCATATTCACCAACTGAACGACGAGCAGCGCCGGGCGGTAGAGCATCCTGACGGTCCCCTGCTGATTGTTGCCGGGCCCGGCACCGGTAAAACCCTAACCCTGACAATGAGAATCGCGCACTTTATCATGAATAAAGGTGTTGCCCCCGAACATATACTGGCAGTGACTTTTACGCGCAAAGCAGCCGATGAGATGCAGCTGCGCCTACGCACAATCCTGGGCGACCGGCATCCATTGCCTCTGACGGCCACCTTTCATTCCCTGTGCTACAAAATATTAAACGCGCTGAACTCAAAAGAGACATTCGGTATTATTGATGAAGATGATCGCAAAAAATTAATCGACGAAGCGGCCAAAACGGTCCGGGGTTTCGGCATTGAGGTCTCCTTAAAACCACAACAACTGTGCAACCAAATTGCAGCGGCCAAACAGCAAATACGGGGTCCGGAAGACATAGTTCCGACGCAACATCTCAGCGTTGATGATCGCGCACTGGCCGAGGTGTATCATCGCTATCAGAACCTTCTATCCATTCAGGGGCTTTATGATTATGAAGATCTGATTTTTAAAGTTGTCCGGCTGCTGGAAAGCGATCAAAAGATCTGCAAAACATACCAGCGTCAATTTGAGCATATTTTTATCGATGAATAT
>JASFGH010000062.1:0-12063 GCA_050123865.1 Desulfobacterales bacterium
GTTTTTTAATTTTTACTGGCGGCACAATATATTGGGGTGCATGATTAGAGTGCAAAACCGGGGCTATCTCCTATATATCAAATCTTTTGAATTTCCGAAAAATTTGCGATACACGTATTATATCCCAAATGTTTAGTTCCGCCGTTCTCTTACTATCTATTATTTTATATTTTGTTATGCAACCCGCATTGTAGTGAATTGCAGGTTTTGGCTATTAACCCAGATCACCAACTGAGACCGTTCGGCAAAAAGTATATCTATAACCCAGACACCTGTGGAGGATAAGATGACCGATAATTTATTTAAGGCCTTGGTAGTAGAAGAAACTGACGATAAAAAATTCACACGTCTAATCCTTAACAAAACCATAGATGATCTCCCCCCGGGGGATGTTGTGGTTGAAGTGCACTATTCATCTCTGAATTACAAAGATGCCTTATCCGCCAGCGGCAATAAAGGCGTAACACGCAGCTATCCCCATACACCCGGCATCGACGCTGCTGGTGTGGTGGTGGAAAGCACTGATACCGCCTTCAAATCTGGTGATGATGTTATCGTTACCAGTTATGATTTAGGCATGAACACGGCAGGTGGGTTTGGCCAATATATTCGGGTACCCGGCCAATGGGTGGTTCCCCTGCCTAAGGGACTGACGTTAAGAGAGTCCATGTGCTATGGAACAGCCGGGTTTACGGCGGCCCTGTCAGTCTTTCAACTGACCGTTCATGGGGGCATCTTGCCGGAGCATGGTGAGGTGCTTGTATCAGGTGCTACCGGCGGCGTTGGCAGCATTGCCGTGGCAATTTTATCAAAATTGGGTTACACCGTGGTTGCCGTCAATGGTTTGGTAGATGAATCGGAATACTTAAAAGAAATCGGTGTACAGCGTATCATCAGCATCGAAGAAGCCACCGATCAAAGCGGTCGTCCGCTTCTCAAGTCTCTCTGGGCAGGCAGCATCGACACGGTAGGTGGAGATATCCTGGCCACCTCTATCAAATCAGTGAATGCCAATGGTGTGGTGACGACTTGCGGTAATGTGGCATCACCTGAGCTGCCGATCAATGTATATCCTTTCATCCTGCGTGGGGTCAGTCTAGTGGGTATCGATTCCCAAAATTGCCCGATGCCGAACCGGCTCAAGACCTGGGAGAAACTCGCCGATGAATGGAAAATCCCAATGATGGAAACGGTCGTGGAAGAAATTACCCTGGCCGATCTGGATCAGGCCATCGACCGTATGTTACACGGCAAACATAAGGGTCGGGCAATCGTTAATATGAGAGCCTAAACTGCTTTTAGAATCGCTACAATCATGAAGGCCTGCCGCGGAGAAGCTCAAAAGAGCTAAGAAGGCGTGGCGCACCGCAGTTTTAACGAAGGCGGCTCATTTTCCGGCTTAAGCTGTCAATAGCTCTTTTATCTTTTGATCAAACGTATTGGCTTAGGTATAGGCTATACCGGAAAATAGCGGTTGTTCAGGTTTGTGCGACAACAGAAGCTGCCAATGCGCCCGGGCCGCATGTGATGCCGCCGCCCGGGTGAGACCCGCTGCCGCATAGAAACAGTCCCTTTATTGGTGTCTGATAGCGGGCACATTCCGGGGTGGGTCTTAAGATCAACTGATCCAGGGCGTGCTCACCGTGCAGGATGTGCCCCTGCACCAGGCCATAGCGCTGTTCTAGATCAAGCGGTGTCAAAACTTGCCGTGCAACTATTGCATCGGTCAGCCCGGGTGCATACTGCGCCAGTGTATTGACGACCGTATCTCCCAGTTTTTCAACCTGGTCCCGGTCCCAGCGCGCTTGTAACTCGTAGGGCACAAAATGCACCAGAATCGAAACCACGCTGTGCCCTGTTGGGGCTAGGTCGGGATCTGACACAGTGGGGATATGTATATCCAGGATGGGGTCCGTTGAAAACCGGCCGTACTTGCAGGCGTCAAAGGCTTTTTCGATGTGGTTCAGGTGGTGACCCGTGCGGGCAAAGGCAATTTTTTCGCCCGAACGGCCATTAAATTCGAGCGGCCTATTGAGCGCCAGATTCACTTTGGCGGTGGTTCCGGCGCCGCGGATATGCTGCATGCGGCGTTCTTGCCAGCGTGCCAGCTGATTTCCCGGCACCAGATCCAAAAAAGTGTGCCGGGGGTCGCAGGATGCCACCACAATGGCGGCCTGAATCGGCTGACCGTCTTTTAGCGTCACGCTTTTGATTTGCCCTTTGTCAACCTGTATTTCTTTAACTTCCGTTTCGGTTCGAATCTCACCCCCCTGGTATAGAACCGCCTTTTCAAGAGCCCCGATCAGCGAGCGCGGTCCACCTTCGAGCCTGTATTTTGTGGTGCATTCCCACAAAAGCAGGTTAAAGGCTGAACCGGGGCTCCAGGGGCCAACAAAGTTGCCGTTTAAGCCGGCACCAGCCAGTGCGGCCTTTAGATGATTATTGTCAAACCATTCATTGAGCCAGTCAGCAACACACATGGGGGCAATGCGCATCAAATCGAGCATGGTGGACTTGCCCAGGCGCCGTAGCGCAAAACCGGTTTTAAAAAGATCCCATAACGGGCGCCCATTCGGCGAATCGATTGCTGGCGGAAGCTGGTCGAAAATGCGATTGACCACGCCGGCCACGCGCCTGATAAATTTGCAGTACTGACGATATTGGGTGGCATCTTCGGGTGAGTAAAAATGGATTTCTTTGGCGGTGCGGCGCTCTTTGCTGCCCAGAAGGATGCCCTGATCTTCAGGGTCCAATGCCAGAAAGGATGGCCTGCCCGGGCGGATTTCCAGGCCGTTTGACTTTAAATCAAGGCTCCTGACAACCTGGGCTCGAACTTGGCCCGTATCGTGCAAAACGCCGGCTGTGTGATATCCGGGGTGAAATTCCTCACCGGCCGCCAGGCCGCCGGTGGTACTTCTCCGTTCGAGGACCAAAACCTTACGTCCCTGTTTGGCTAACAAAGCAGCGGTGGTTAAACCATTATGACCGGCACCGATCACGATTACATCGTAGGCGTTGTTTGGCGATGTTCCCATACTTTATTTGTGTTTCTATTTTTCTATTAGTTAGGGTTTCTATATTTTAGTGTTCAGGTGTCAGGTGTCAGGTTTCAGAGTCGCTTAGAAAGACACCTGACACCCGAGACCTGAAACCTTCTCTAATTGACGAATAACGAATAACCAATAACTGCTGATTGAGTTTTAACTCAACTAGCTTTTAAGCAGACTTTTGGCTGCCAGTTCGCCGGGGGCGCCCATGATTCCTCCGCCCGGGTGAACGCACGAGCCGCACATCCAGAGGTCATCGATGGGCGTTTGATAGCGCGACCAGCCGGAAACCGGGCGAAACGGGCCCAACTGCTCGAGGCTCAATTCTCCCTGAAAAATATTGCCCTCGGTTAGACCCACGTCCTGCTCCAGATCCCAGGGTGTGACGACCTGACGGTGCAGGATGCTGTCTTTTAAATTCGGGCAATATTCCGCCAGCGTATCGACCACCGTATCCCCCAGTGCTTCCCGCTTTGCCGGCCACTTCGCGGCACCTTCTTTTATGAGGTAAGGCGCATACTGGACGAAAATCGAAATTACATGTTTGCCCGGCGGTGCGAGGGTGGGGTCAGTCAAAGAGGGGATGACGACATCCAAAAAGGGACGTTCTGAAAAATCGCCATATTTGGCGTCATCATAGGCTTTTTCCAGGTACTCAACACCCGGGGCAATGGTGATGTCGCCGCGCAGATGGGGCCCGTCCCCGGGTTTGCTGCTGAAATCCGGCAGGCGGTCTACAGCCAGATTCACTTTGGCGGAACTGCCTCTGAATTTAAAGCGCTTTAGCCGTTGCACAAAATCAGCATCCAGGTGCTGTTCACCCACCAGTTTGAAAAATGTTTGATGGGTATCGGTAGCCGAGATGACGCTCTGACTTTTGATTTCATGCCCACCGCGGACGACCACGCCGACGGCTTTTCCCTGTCTGAGGATAATCTGTTCTACTGCTGCTTCGATCCGGATGTCGGCACCGTACGACCGGGCGGCGCGTGCGCACGCCAGGCTAACCCCTCCGGTGCCGCCCTTGGAAAATCCCCATGAGCGAAAGGCCCCGTCGATTTCACCCATGTAATGGTGCAGGAGAACATAAGCCGTTCCCGGAGATCGCACGCCCAAAAAGGTGCCGATAATGCCACTGACCGACATGGGCCCGATCAGGCGATCGGATTCAAACCACAAACTTAAAAATTCAACGGCGCTCATGGTCATCAGTTTGGTGAAAATATATTTATCGCCGTCGGCCAGCGCTTTGAAGCGCCGTCCCAAACCGAGCAATTTGGCCAGTTCGCTGATTCTCAAAGAGGCCAGATCCGGGGCCGGTGAGTCTATCAGGTGTTTTATAAAACTGGCCATTTGCGTCATGGCTAAGGAGAAACGGGGCGCCATTTCCGCATCGGTTGAACTGAAGCGTGCGATTTCGCGCCGCGTCGCCTCTGGGTCACCGCATCGCGTCATGGATTCCCCGTCGGGAAACGGCGTGAAGGTGCATTCCAGCGGTATCACCTGGTAGCCGTGCCGGGTCAGTTCGAGTTCGCGGACGATATGCGGGCGAAACAGGCTGACGACATAGGAGTAAACCGAAAACGTAAACCCCGGATATATCTCATCGCTGGCAGCCGCCCCTCCCAGGATATGTCTATTTTCCAATACCAGAACCTGCTTGCCAGCTTTTGCCAGGTAGGCTGCGCAGACGAGCCCATTATGTCCCCCACCGACTACAATGGCATCATAACGTTTAGCTGGGATATCCGAATGAAACGGCGGTGCAATTTGATCCATACCATTAGCGCCTTTTGTGTTCGGGGTTATAAAACGGCCTTTTTGCAACCACCGCAGTGACGGTTTCGCGCTGGTATTCCACGGTATATTCAATTTTGAGCGTCGTGCCGGTCTTGGCGTATGGTGTTTCTACGGAAGCCAGCGCCAGATTTTTTTTGAGCAGGGGTGACCAGGCGCCGCTGGTGGCTTTACCGATTTGGCGGCTGCCGTTGTTATCATAAACCGGCACGCCGCTTCGCCAGGCACCCGGGTGCACCTGTACGGGCAAACCATGTTTGGCATAAAGCGCTTCCTGTTCATCCCAGTCCAGCTCAAGCCCGACGAGGGCAAGCCGTGGTCCGTCAGCCTGCTCGGCTTTTAGCGCCCGCTGACCGCAAAACGGCTCTCGATCGAGGTCGACTGTCCAGCCCAGGCCCAGCTCATAAGGCGTCGATTTTTGGGATTCGATCAGACAATGGGCTGCATTGTGAAACTCGACCCCATTTAAAATCAGGCCGGCTTCGACCCGTGCAATATCCAGAACGTCCAGCCCAAAGGGTTGCAGCAAATAGGGTTTTCCGGCGGACATAAGGGCATCCCAGAGGGGTAGGGCATTCGTATTGTCCACCCACAGCTCGTACCCTAAATCACCGGTATATCCGGTGCGCGATATCAGCACCGGCAGATTATCGATCTGAGCGGTCGCCACGCCATAATAGGGTAGCGCATCCAAATCGACATCGGTGATCTGCTTTAAGATGCCGCTGGATGTCGGTCCCTGAATCGCAACGGCAGCAATATTGGCGCTGATATCTTCAAGCATGACATCGAAACCGCGTCTGAACTGCTCAAACCAGGCCAGCATCGGTTCAGCGGTATGCACGCGCAAGCGGACTGTATCCAGACGAAACACGGTTCCGTCATCGATAATCTTGCCGAAATCATCACACCAGCAACAATAGCCGACCCGGCCAATGGGGATGTCTTCAATATTCTTGGCCATGATGCGGGACAAAAACGCAAATGCATCCGGCCCACTAACTTCGTATTTAAAAAGCGGGCTGATATCAATTATGCCAGCAGCATGCCGCAGGCTGTAGTATTCACCGTCGTTGGGCAGGCTATAGGAAGACACAGTACAATAACCGGCCCAATCGGCCCATTTGTAGCTGGTGCACAAAGCGGCGGTTCTGTCGTGAAATGGCGTTGGTATTGGCATCTTCGTTCAAGGTGTCAGGTTTCGAGTTTCAGGTGTCAGCTAAATCCAGGTTTCAGGTGTCGGTGTTCAGGTGTCAGAGACATAAGTTCCAAATCAGATAACCATGGAAACCCTGCGCCCTCTATTGCTGCTGAGTTGCAAGCGTCCGAAACTGGACACCCAAGGCCTGACACCTGACACCTGAACACTGAAACCTACTTTAATTCCTGATGGTATAAGAGAACTCCAAAGTCCTGCGCAAGTTAAAACCTGGTGCACAAAACTGTGCGGTTCGGATATCTGGGTTGCCTGGAGTTGTCAAGTTATTTTTAAATAGAAAAGACTGATTGACAAGCGATTTTTGACCCATTAGATTTGATAACACCTGAATCGAACAAGCCTGAACCCAAAAAGAAAAAATCAACCACGAAAGCACGAAAGAACGAAATGACAAAATGAAGACAAAATAAATTTCGTGCTTTGCTGCTTTCGCGCTTTCGTGGTAAAAAAATAAGATGCCAACATTTTGCAATGTCGAAGTTAAGATGAAAAATGTTCTATCTGAGTGGAGGTTGATATGCCGTATGATCCGGAAAAAGATGTCGTATTAAAAAAGTGGAAATGTGATGAAACCGGTTTGGTGGTTTCTATCAATCAATATGGTGAGAGCGAGCCAAAGGTTCAAATCGGGCCTCGGATTCTACTTAAAAAGGATGGCAGCGAGAGAGCACCGGTAAAAGCCGGCCGGCTGACCATCGAGGATTTGATGTGGTTGTACGATATCATCGATGAGATTAAAGATGAACTGACCGCTTTGCACAAACCGCAATGATTGTTATTGGTTATCAGTTAATCGTTATTCGTATCGGCATTTCGATCATCATACCTAAATAACAAATAACGATTAACAAATAACTGTCCGAAAGACCTCTCTGGTTGGAATAATCAATCAGACGACCTGTGATAGAGGCCTGTAATGAGCCAGAACGATGGCATTATATTTCCCAAAAAGGGGAAACATTCCCCTGAGCTGGGACCTGTGGCAGTGGTTTCCGGAACTGAGACGGATCTTTTTCTGCTCTGCGAGTTATTTGATTTTGATGCAGATGATTACCGAAAGCTCTTTACCAGTCGTCTGTACGTTTCGAGCAGGTCGGCCGGTGGGGCATCATTATGCGGCCCGCTGGTCGGCGCACCCTATGCGGTCATGGTGATTGAAAATCTAATCGCATGGGGAGCCGAGAACATCTTTTTCTTGGGCTGGTGCGGTTCAATTTCGCCGCAGGTTAAGATCGGCGATATTGTTGTGGCGACATCGGCCTTTATTGATGAAGGCACATCCGGGCATTATCAGCCCAATGAGAATGGTCGTTCATACCCTTGTAGAAAGTTGGCAGATGCGCTCAGCGCCGAGATGACTCAAGCACAAATCAAGTTCCATAGCGGGGCAATCTGGACGACGGATGCTATTTATCGTGAAACGCGTCAGAAAGTGGAAACCTATCAGCGTCTGAATGCTTTAGCGGTTGAGATGGAAATTTCGTCCCTGTGTACGGTGGCCCGATATCGCGGAGTCGATCTGGGCGCGCTGGCCGTGGTCTCGGATGAATTGACTTCTTTCAAATGGCGCCCCGGTTTCAAAATGAAAGAATTCAAACGTGGCCGCCAGGCGGCCTGTGAGGTGATCAAAAACATATGCCAGAAAATGTGAGTCCTCAAATCATTGAGAAAGCTCGGGCGCTCAGGTCGGCTCTGCACCGGCATAATTACCGCTATTATGTTATGGATGATCCCGAAATTTCGGATGCCGAGTATGATCGCCTGATGCAGGAACTGATACGGCTGGAGGAAAAATACCCGCAGCTGCGGCAGCCGGATTCTCCTACCGTCCGGGTAGGCGCACCACCGTTGGAAAAATTTGATTCGATGACTCACACCTTTCCGATGCTGAGTTTGGATAATGGGTTTAATGACAAAGACATCCTGGAATTTGACCAGAGAGTCAGACGGAACCTGGGTGAACCCGATAATATCAACTACACGGCGGAGCCCAAAATGGACGGTGTGGCCGTTGAGCTCATATATGAAAATGGGAAACTGGTTACGGCTGCCACGCGTGGCGACGGCCAGACCGGCGAGGTGATTACGGACAATGTCAAAACGATTCAAACCGTGCCGCTGGTGATGCAATCGGATCCAGCAATCCCGGTACCGCCTAGATGTGAAATCAGGGGAGAAGTATTCATCGGCCTTGAAGCGTTTAAACGCCTGAATCAGGAACGCATCCGTCAGGAAAAGCCGCCATTTGCCAACCCCAGAAATGCTGCGGCCGGATCTTTACGGCAATTGGATTCGAAAATTACCGCCACCCGGCCGCTGGAGGTTTTTTTCTACGGGGTCGGGCTTGTTGAGGGCGCGGCTTTTGAATCGCACGGAGAGCTGTTGGCGGTATTAAAGCAATGGGGCTTCAGGATAAATCCGCTCATTCGTTCAGGCGTTTCCATTAAAGCGGCCCTGGATTATTACCGGGAATTGAGCGAAAAACGCCACCAGCTTGCCTATGACATTGATGGCGTTGTCATTAAGGTCGACCGTATTGCCCTGCAACAACAGCTGGGGGCCACCTCACGAAGCCCGAGATGGGCCATTGCATACAAATTTAGGGCTTTACAGGAAACGACGACCATCGACACGATAGAAGTCCAGGTGGGGCGCACGGGTGTGCTAACACCGGTGGCCCATTTGCAACCGGTAAACATTGGCGGGGTTCGGGTCAGCCGGGCTACGCTTCACAATCAGGATGAAGTCGAAAAAAAAGATGTCCGCATTGGAGATCATGTCCTGGTGCAAAGAGCCGGAGACGTTATACCGGAAGTTGTCAAGGTTATCGCTTCGAAAAGGGACGGCAGCGAAACTGTATTTGAGATGCCCGACAAGTGCCCGGTCTGCGGCTCTAAGGTGATCCGCATGGAAGGAGAGGCGGCCACACGTTGCATCAACTCAAGCTGTTCTGCTCAGGTAAAAGAGCGGATCAAGCACTTTGCTTCGAAAAGCGCATTTGATATTGACGGCCTGGGCAAAAAGCTCGTTGATCAGCTTGTCGATAAAAATCTGCTTTCTTCAGTTGCCGATATATTTACTTTGGATGAATCTGTCCTGAGCAAATTGGATAGAATGGGCGCCAAATCAGCAGCAAATCTGATAGGTGCCATTGAAAACGCCAAAACCATTGATCTATCCCGTTTTCTCTTTGCCCTCGGGATCCGGCATGTCGGTGAACACGTGGCCGCAGTGTTGGCCGATTATTTTATAACGTTGGACCCTGTAATGAACTGTTCCCGGGAAGAGCTGGAAGCCGTCGACGGTATTGGTCCAGTTGTGGCCGCCAGTATTACCCAATTTTTTGAACAGCAGAACAATCGGCGTATTATTGATCAGTTGTTGGCCAGCGGTGTTCAATTGGAAACTGCCGTGCCAAAGAAAGCCGGTCAACTCGACGGCCGAATTATCGTGCTGACGGGCAAGCTCGAGGAATTTACCCGTTCCCAGGCCAAGTCACTGATCGAAGCGGCCGGCGGTAAAGTCAGCGGGTCTGTCAGTCGTAAAACGGACTATGTGGTGGGTGGTGATGCGACTGGATCAAAGCTTACCAAGGCCAGGGAACTGGGCGTTGCCATAATTGATGAGGCAGAATTTAAAGATTTATTGGGGTAAACCAGATGGCTATAAAGCCTGGAGGCTGGCAGACCAATCTGATGATCGCTCCTAAGCCTTCCAGCTTCCTGGCATAATAGCTTTCAAGCAAATCATTTGTGAGGTTCGCATGGAAAAACAGATACATGCGCATGTCATCATTTCCGGACGGGTTCAGGGTGTTTTTTTTCGGGTGGAAACGCAACGCGCTGCGGAGCGGTCTGGCGTTTTGGGTTGGGTCCGAAATCGTCCTGACGGAACGGTTGAAGCGGTGTTTGAAGGCAGTCAGGAATCCGTTGATGCCGTTTTACAATGGTGTCAGGAAGGACCTAATCTGGCGGTTGTCGAAAATGTAGATGTCAGCTGGCAGGATTTTACCGGAGAGTATAAGCGCTTCGACATAACCTACTAAAGCTTTCTAAATGGGGAATTACACCGCTTGTCATATTAATGTTCCGAAAAAAGGATGGCGGCATAAGTGTTGTAGCAAAAATGCGTTCCGCAATCGGAACGCATTTTTGACAACCACTATAACGCCAGCGGGTGTTAATTTAAGATGTAACGAAGAAGCCCCATTGATTCTTGAATCAATGGGGCTCTGGATACAGAACGGGCGATTTATTTGAATAATAAATCGCCCGTTGTTTTTAGATTAAAAATGTTTAAACGGCGTCTCTGAGTTTTTTGCCGGGTCGGAATTTAACTACGTTGGTGGCCTTAATTTTGATCGGTGCGCCGGTTTGCGGATTGCGTCCCTTGCGGGCTTTGCGGCGAACTTTCTGAAAAGTACCGAAGCCGACCAGGGTAACCTTACCGTTCTTTTTCTTCAATGCTTTGGTCACACCATCCATAAAAGAGTTGAGCGCAGCCGCAGCTGCAACTTTTGAAATTTTTGCATCTTTAGCCGCTTTTTCTACAAGTTCTGCCTTTGTCATAATGCTTTACCCCCTTCTAGTTTTGTTGATATTTTGTTATGGTGAATACGAACCGATCGCCTATTTGCCTGTTTCCATATAGAAAGATAAATTCGATGTCAACAGAAATCTACATTTTACAACACTTTTTTTAAAATAATCGCCGCTGAACGGCTGCACAGCAGCATTTACAGAGTTATAGGTCTCAAGTTTTTACCTGAATCTTGCATATCGAAAGTCTCCGGCTCGTGCAGAATTCAAGTTTTAACAAATTTCTAAATCGAGTGGCTGCTCAAAAGCGATCACATGGGGATAAAAGCGCGCATATTATATTAAGGCATCCACAAATTTGACAGCATCAAATTGTTGTAAATCATCAACCTGTTCGCCGATGCCGATATATTTTAAGGGTATTTTCAAGGTATTGCAAATGCTGATAACGATGCCGCCTTTGGCGGTGCCATCAAGCTTAGTCAGGGCCAAGCCCGTAACGCCGAGGGCATCATTAAATAATTCGGCCTGTGATATCGCATTCTGGCCGGTGGTGGCATCTAGAATCAGCAACACTTCATGGGGTGCATCCGGCATGGTTTTTGACATGGCGCGTTTTATTTTTTTTAATTCTTCCATTAAATTGACTTTGGTATGCAGTCGGCCGGCGGTATCAATTAGCACCAGATCGGCACCGCGGGCTTTTGCCGCCTCAACCGCATCATAGGCAACCGCAGCCGGATCGGCCATCTCCTGATGCTTGACGATATCCGCCCCCGCACGATCCGCCCAGATTATGAGTTGATCAATCGCAGCCGCCCGAAACGTATCCGCTGCACCAATCAGGACCTTTTGACCGGATTGAGCAGCACGCGCAGCCAGTTTGCCGATGGTAGTGGTTTTACCGGTTCCATTGACACCGACCACCATAATGACCCGTGGCGAGTCCATGGTTTCGACCGGTTCCGTTGCCTGAGGCGCAAGAATGGACAAAATCTCAGCTTTGAGCAAGGATTTGATTTCATCGACATCGGAAATTTTCGAAGATGCGATTTTTTCCACCAGTGTCGTCGCCGTTTGGACGCCGATATCCGATGTAATCAATAATTCTTCGAGCTCTTCCAGAAGATCTTCATCGATCAGTTGTTTGTGCGAGAAAATCTTGTCAAAACCACCGGAAAACGTTTTGCGGGTCTTTGAGAGCCGATCCTTCAGTCGTTGAAAATAGCCGCCGGACAACTCTGCGGCTGTCTGCTCCTCCTGGTCTTCAGCTCCATTTTCAGGAAGTTCTGATGAAGACGTTTCAATTTCCGCCTTGTTTTTTTTCGATTTACGAAAAATCATATCCTATCTTGGTTAAATTAAAATTTGTTTAGAAATTTCGATCGGCTCAAATTTTGTTCCGTTTGATTTCAAAGAGAGCTGGTGTGGGCCTTTGAGTTTAGTTGGCAGATGGCGCGGT
>JASFGH010000063.1:0-12043 GCA_050123865.1 Desulfobacterales bacterium
TATTAAATACTGTTGGAAAGATCAATAAAAAGTGCCTGATGAGGCTGATTGTATAAAACGTTAGCAAATCGAACAAATTTTGGCTTACCTAATAGTGTAACATTCGTGCCTGCTTCCACAATTCTTACACATGACTGATTTATTATAAAGTTCATCTGGGAATCCCCACTTTTTAGTTTTTGAAATTGAGTTGTGAATATCGTGAAAATAAAAACCGGAGCAAAGCCAATAGGTTTTGCCCCAGTCATGATATGGTTTGTACGGTAGAGATTATTTATTTTTATTCTTCGAGTTGTTCAAGGAAGTGATCGACAGTTAGTGTCTGTCCCAGCAGCGGGAAAATTTTCGCTTCCGCTTGAGGCAGAATCCACTCATTACAATCTGTAAACATCTTTGTCTACCATCTCCAGTAGTATTTCAAAAACGTTTTTGTAAACGCGTGGGTTCAATTCCAGTATTTCGTTGAAATCATCACTGGTGATTTTAATCATGCGGCAATCTTCGATGCATTTCAGGGCGTATCTTCTGACCGATTTCCGGATGATAAAACCAAATCCAATACCAAACGGCGCTTCAAGCAGACTCACTCGCCTTTGATTTTCATCCAAGAGCTCTGCTTTTCCCTCCAGAATTTTGTACAGGGCATCGGCGGGATCTCCAATTTTGAACACATAATCTGCCGCATTGAACTCTACGATCTCCATAAATTCGGCAAACATCATGAGTTCCATCATTGAGAGTCCCTTCAGCATCGGTGAATCTTTAACGAGATGAAACTTCTCAAGCAGGGGCATCATTGCTTCGACCTCCAATAAAAATTTCTCAAATCGTCCGCTTATATCCCGGGGCATCTCCCAGGCAGCCGATAACTTTAGCCAGTAATCCTGTCCTTGAAATATCCTTTGGTAAACATCTGCGACATCATTCGAAGAGCCGCCGGGCATAACCGTCCCGTAAAATAGCCCATCATCAAATCGAATCGAATCGAGAAGTTGCAGCATGCCGGAATTTTCCTTTTTGATGATGGTTTCAAGGTATTCGATAGATTTGGCTTTCGTGTGGCCCACGTTCTCTTTTTTATCGGAATACCACTTGATACGGAAAAAAGAGTCCATTACCTTTAATTCCGGATGCAAAAGATCCAGAATTTGAAAGATCATCCATATTTGGGTTTCAACATTTCTGGCCAATTCCAATTGCAGCAGGCTACCGGGTCTTGTTGAAGCAATGACCTCGTAGTCTGAGCAAAGATTGTGGCATTTGTCAATTTCTTCAGACAGCCTTTCTATAAGTTCATCAAAGTCAAGGGTTTCATCAGTTTTTCTTAATCTGTTAATACACAATAAAGCTTCCCTTTTGACATGGGGATTGGGAAAGCGAAATAGAATGTCCACCAAAAAATCCACTGCATCTTGTGAAGGCAAAAACCGCAGGGCTCTCAAACATTTCTCGAGATCCATATAGGACTTTGAGCGTGTCATAAATATCAGAATATCAAATATAACATCAAACGCTCTGCTTTCGAATCGCGCCAGGTGTTTGTTAAAAGACCCATAGCTGCGAATGTTGTCAAATCCAACATCTTTGAGGTACGCTACAAAGAGATCGAGGTCGTCCATTTTGGCAAGCGCTTCGAGTATTGTGTCAAACGCCTGATCGCTATGATTCCTGAAATGCAGTTGCAGCTCGTCTTTCAACGATGACAGCTTTAATTCGCCGACCAGCCAGATACCCGCCAAAACCTCGCCATCGTCCTCAGAATTCAAAAGCCGTAAGATCTTGTTTTCGGCACTTTCTTTCAACTCATCAGAACCCCAGCGGTGCACGATTGTCAGGTTGTATTTCAAAAGATCAATTGGATCTTCCGCGTTTAAGTACCGGTAAAAATTTCTATTATCTGCTGGACCCCAAGTCGCGATTACCTGCAAGCACGTTTCTTTAACATGTATATCTTCTTCTTTTTGGCACATTTGTTCCAATTCACCGACCAGATGGGTTGCCTCTACTTGATTGATAACGGAAACGCTTTCAAATCTCACATACCGATTTTCATGTTTCAGCAGGTCTGTAAGGACAACATCGAGCTCGGAAGCATAGCTGGTTCGAATCAAATTCAATAAATATAGATAATTGAACATATCGTAGTGCTGGTCGCGTGCAATTTTGTACTGCTCTAAAATTAAATTCGGCTGGTAGCTTATCAGAGATTCGCGTACACTTTCCAGCCGGCTTCGCCGCTGAACGCTCTCTCTCAAAGACGATACGTATCTTTTGGGTATGCGCGCAATGATCGGGAGCATCACAGCCAAAAATACGATGATCAAAAGCATGTAAACGACCATCGGTCTGCTAAGTTTGGGGATGATCAAAAAAAAGGCGCAAATACCAATAATGAACACTGGTTTGAAAAACAGCTTGGAATACATGCGGATCGCGTTGCAAATTTTTTCCGGTATCGAAAACATGAGCAACTGGTATGACGAATCGAATATCACTCTTTTCAACAAGTCGTTGATGGCGCAGGCGCAAATCGTTCCCCAGAATATGAACGTCTGGTACCCGGCCGGTCTGAAAAAGTATACACCGATGATGAACAACAGATTGGGGATCAACAACAACGGATATGCATAAAGGACTTTGCCGTTTAACCACAATCTGGCAAAAAAATAGACAAACAGCAGCTGCAGAAGAATCTGAACAAGGCTGATGATGGCCTTGTAAGAACCGATAAATGTGGTTTTGGGATCTGCCGCCTGGCGGCTTTTGCGGGCTGGATCCCCGGTAATGTCTTCGGTCTCACTGGGTGCCACTTCAGTGTATGAAAGCTGCGGCGCTAAATGCGAATTGACCTGCAAGTCAAAAAGAACCTTGAACAATAGATTAAAAACCCCGATCAATATGACGATCTGGATAATGGATATAATGATTTTATATCTCTTCTGAGATGACAGGAGGGTCTTAAGGCTCTCCTTTGTGGCGGAGATACTGATGTTGATACGGTAACGGTAACGATGGAAAATATGCCTTATAATACCGTAACTAAAAGCTGTAAACGCGGCGGTCATCAAAAGAAAAATCAGCTGATTTCCGCTGGGCACCAGTCTGATAATGAAGTAACCCGACAATAGTGCCCCCAGACTGCCGGCCAAAAGAAAAACGTACTGATAGCGTTTCGATTCGCGGATATTGATGCAGTAATTGATCAGCGACCAGGTTTGAACAATGATCAATTCGTCGAAAATATCGATAATAACGAAATAACTCATCGCCGGCACAAAATGCTGATGAAAGCCCGGCAAAACCTTTGGTATGCCGTAAAGGACAAACGATGCCGTCAGCATTGCAAGCATTTCACGCTTGATGCGACGCTCGAAGCTCACCCTGCTGCCATAGACAAAGTAAATGCAACTGTAGATCACAAAACTAATAGCTGTAAGACCGTAAAGTAGAAAGTACGGTTTCTGGTTGTAAATACTGCTGAAATAAGTTGAACTTGCGATAGCATTGAGAAAATTGCTCTTGGTGAAGGAAGTAATGAGGGTAAAACAGGCGATGTTTGAAAACGTTAAAAGGCATAATAAAACGATTAAACGGTTTCGCGAACGGATTGAATCGCTTGAATCCATCGTTTTTGACATACCTTAACGCTTTCTTTTTTTAATTCGTTAGATCATTGTCATCCCCGGCAGTACCTATTGCGGCAAACGTGGCTGCTATTTAGGGGGAATGGGTATTCGGCAGCCTTGCAATTCGACCTTTGCCGCCTTCGGGATAGTCAAGCGCTGAGATGACACCGCCAAGACCTTGCCGTATGTAATTGCTCAATGCGTCCTGACAGGTGATGTGCAGGTTGATAAACGCTAAATCACCAAAAGGATACTGATCGCCGCCACGGGCCAAGTAATCGATGGTGGCAATTGTCAGCGTGTAACTCGGATCGACAACTACAGTTCCGGCGTCGATTAATTTAGTCTCGTCATCGAGAATCACCCGGGTGACCCTTTTTCCAGGAGTGAGGATGTTTCCGTCATTGTCTATCTCGATGGCTTGCCTGGATGGATCGTATTCAAAGGAGAAACCAGCGACGTGCGCAAAGCGTCCGGTACCCGCACTGGTGGTATGTCCTTTGTCGTCGATTCGTGAAACCGCGTTTTCCAGCAGTTCTTTGAAAGTGGTTAGCGACACTTTCTCAAAAACGGATATAAAGTCGGGAAACGGCACCATGTCATAGGTATCCCGCACGGAAATGTTGCCGGCCGGAATGATGGTATTGTTGCGAATGCTGCCTCCGTTGGTCAGAGCAATTGTGGGGGTCTTAACACCGAAGTTACCCGATAGACGACGCGCTTCCGAAAGAAGCGCATCAGCAACAAGGTCGCCTGCGTTGGTTTCTTTCGAGCGGACATTCCTTCGCATGCCGTCGAGCGCTACTTCCGACCGGGCAATGATGTTTGTTTCAAGCTCAGCGACAAAAGCCTGCACGGGCTCGGTCACCTGAACCTGTATTTGCGAGTCGGGCATAACGGCATCCGGATGGGCACCGCCGGCGACGCGTATCGGTCCGCTGTCTGGATCAATTTTCGTGATTTCACCGGTGGTTTTATCAAATTCCACCATCAACCGGCCGACGTATTTGTATTCCCCCCCGGTTGTCACGATCGAGACCTGCCTGTCGGATAAATCCTTTGTGATAATTGGGTAGGTTCCCCCGGGCATGTCACCCGGTAAAAGAAGGTCGCCAGAGTTGGCCAGCACATCGTTGCTGCCGCCGGTAACTGCAATGTCAACACCGCTCAGCTGAGCGATCAAGGCCATATCGTCCGCAAGGTCCTGGAGATGGCTCACGAAAATGATTTTGTTTATCCCGCCCTTAAGCAGGGTGTTGATTTCGTTTTGCACAACCGTTACCAGATTGGCGTCAACGACTGCGTTGGCGGGCCTGGAAATAAAGGGCAGATTGGGGGTCGTAGCGCCGATGATACCAAATGTATATCCGTTCTTTTCAATGACGACGCTCCGAGCAATACGCCCACTTTCTACAAGGGCTTGAAGGGCAGGCTCACCAGTGAAGTCAATATTGGCACTGAGATATGGGGGAAACGTGTTGGTGAATCCGGTTGAAATAAAATCTGCCAGCAGATTGGGACCGAAGTCAAAGTCGTGGTTTCCGAGCAGGATGGCATCATATCCGATGGCATCCAACGCTTTAGCGTCGTAGTAAATGTTTACACCACCCAGGGCCGGGTTGTACGCCGCAAGACTTGCTTTGAACTCGGGTCCGGCAAGAAAATTGTCCCCTGAAGATAATGTCAACACAACATCTGTTGTGGCCGCTGAACGAAGGTTTTTAACAACCGTAACACTGCGGGCCGCCCCGCCGAAGTCCTCAATTCCTTTTCCAGCATGAAGAAGTTGGGACTCACCGTCGTTAAGGTGAAGAATGGTCAATGTGACCCCCTGGCCGGAACCGTCGAACAGAAACCAATAAATCCCAACGATCAAAATGATGGCACAAGGGATGAGAATTTTTTTGTTCATAGGAATTAAATATTTTTCTTTATTTATCTTGTTCTTCTTGTGCTATTTACTTTGATCTAAAATGCGGCGGTGCTCGCGAATCACCACAAACGCAAGGACGATCCAGATGAAGACCAGACCCACGTTCAGCACGAAGAACGACTGAGTCGAAAGTGCCAGAATCTGGACTCCGACCAGGACCGTAAAGGCTGCAATCCCGTCGCCAACGCGGACGAAGAGCGAATCGATTGTCGGCTTGCCTTTGTACTGCAGCTCCGCCGAAACAGGCAGCCACAGTACATTCCGCGCCGTGTTATTAATGGAGTAATCCGTCGAGTTCTCCGCAATCTTCATTATCTTAACGATTGCCAAAATTGGGATAAACGCCATAACAGTATAGGAAATCAGGGCAACTACGGGCATCGAGAGTAAAACCACACCAAAACCTCCGTACTTGAGCAGGCGTGAAGCCACAAAGGCCTGAAGAAGCAGCGCCACAACGTTCACCCAGAAGTAAAAGTTGCCGTAAAAGGCCGTGGTTCCGTCCCGCGTGAACGCCAGTAGTGCGTTTGTATCCGAGACGCCGCCTTTGAGGGCCTGACCCGCCAGAAACTCCTGGACCACCCGGAAGAGTAAGTTCTCACCGTTGGTGTTGACCCAGCTCAAAAGCAGGGTAATCAGGGCAGTGGCAAGCAATAAGCGACTGTTGAAAACAATAGAGAGGGCACTGCGTCCCGTGTCCTCGATATCGGGGCCGGGAATCGCCTTAGTTCCGGGGGTTTGCCCGTGCATTCGGTCTTCGACTATTCGGCTGATAACCGTAGACACCGCCAGTGGGATCATTGCCACCAGAAGGAGCCCCTTCGGATCAAAGAGTCCTGATTCTACCAGGGCTTCTGTTATCCAGGATCCAAGCGCGGCCCCGGAAGTAGCCCCGATGGCGATGAAGGGAAACAGTCTATTTCCGCGTTCCACCGTATAGACGTCAGCGGCAAAGGCCCAAAACTGGGCTACCACAAACACGCCAAACATGCCGACCCAGAGATAGAAGATGATACCGCTATATGGAAGGTTTTCGATAAAAAGGCCGGGCTGGATGGCCCAAAAGATGACCATGTTCGACATGCAGAAAAGCGTGGAGCGGGTGATGAGATCGCTGCGCCGGTACCGACCGGAGAGCCAGCCATAGTACCACACCACTGGAATCAGCACAAGGCTCTGCCCAAAACTTGAATACGCTTTAACCTCCATTTTGGAAAGCCCGGATATATCGGAAACTGCAATCCAACCTTCCCGGAGGGGCTTGATGAAATAATAAGCACATAAAATGAGGAAGACATTGGCAAACATCAGAAAGGCGGTGAAGCCTTCCCCGGCATGTACGTCCGTAAACAGGCGTAGAAATCGGTCCAGTTTAGATGGCTTCACAGGGTGCTGTCTTCTTTCACTGTTGCGTTGCCCGGTCTGGTTGAGAAAGGTCAGCCGGCGATTTATTTTCAATGGCCATTTTTAACTGTTCCAGTAATTGCTGAGAAACTTTCCCGTTTACGCTGAGCTGTTGTTTTTTTTGGAATGCCTTAATGGCCGCCCTGGTTTTGGAACCCAATTTACCGTCGACCTTGCCGACATTATAACCCAGCTGGAGCAGCGATGTCTGTACCTGTGCAATTTGCAGGCGCTCTTCCTGCTCTGCGGTAAAACCGATCAGCTTGCGTCCAAACGTCACCTCTGGTGGAAGTTCTCCGGGAGCCGTCGCCGCTGGTGGATGGTCCGCTTCGATTAGCCGGTGAATATAAGTTGCCAGGGTCTGATGATCGACAGCGGAGTTTTTATAGAGGACATTAGAAATCAAAGTCGCTAAATAGTGCAATCGGTTGACGCCGGCCGGGGTTTCTACAATCGCCACTGAATTCATGTAATTTTTGACGTTACCGTGATATTTTTTACAGGTGAACCCCACCTCTTCTTTACAGCTGTAAAGCGATCCAGATTTAAAATAAACCGCAGAATCATACAAGGCGGGCGATGAGGCATAGCGAATGCGCCGCTCGGTCATATAAAGCAAGCGCTTGATTTCCCTGCTTGAAAATAGGTCCACCAGTTTTCCCTGCTCCATCAGCAGAATAAAGCGCATGAGTTCCCGGGCGGTGCCGTAACTGTTGTAGCCGGTTGGAACGCGCCTCTTGCCGTAACGCGTGAAGAAACTCCCCTGACGAAAAGACTGCAGGTCCAAACCATTGCGAGTGAAGGGCTCAAGGAAGGTTTGCTCGTAAAGTTCACGCAGTTGCGGGCGTGACGTTTTTTCAAAAAAGCGGTCGGCTTCGTCATTTGAGACCGGATAATCCTTGCGGAAATGTCGCAGCAACATGGCATTTTTCATTACCATTGCGGCGGCGGCATTGGAACTGATGGAAAGGGTCCAATCCAGATACTCCCAGAGGGACCCCTGATCCCCTACTTTCAATGGACGAAAACTCAGGGCGCCGGTATCAGGATTCCATAGCCGCACCTCGTGATGATCCCACTGGATGAATTCATCTGCAGTGACAATGGTTTCACGCAGTATTTGCTTGCGAGCCTCGATGTCATCCGGATAAACGTCAGCCAGCGCCTGAAACAGTGCCATTGCCACCGCAATTTTTCCGACGCTGCCAACGTTTTGCTTGTAATCCGCCCGGTGTTCGGCATACCGTGGGTGGTCAAGGTCTGAAAGATCCAAAACGGCAATACCATAGCGGTCTGCTTTATTCCCTAAAAGTTTGACAACGCGAGCAGTGAACTCCGGATCCGGTTCCGGAAGTACCAAATCCGGGTGATCCAGCAGTCTTAGATCCACCAAGCTGGCCGGCAACAGGGCTCCCGGGGGTTGCCGGCGGCCGCGCATTTTGCCGAAAACTGCCAAACGGGCTGCTTCAACACGCCGAATCCCCGTATCGGGGTAGGCATCCAGCGGATAGGTAAAACCAGGATCGGTGATAGACAGTATAGCTAAAGCGAAAATAAATCTTAGATAATGTTTCATTTTGCTCCATTCCCATTTTATCCGGATCGGGGTTTTTCATCCAACTTCACGGTTTGATCGAGTTGGCGCGTCATATCCTTGTCAAGGTTTTTCAGGTATTCGTTACTGCGGGCTTGAATGCTTTCAAGAAAAGGTCGAATCTGAAAAAGCTGCAGTTTGCCATTGATAAAACCGAACTCGATGTCGGCCGGAGCTGGATTTCCATCGGCATCCAAAATGGCGGGATATCGCTGGGGCAGGTCCTGCGCCAGATTGATGAGTTGCTTGATCTCATCTGTTTTGAGCACTGTTTCCGTATTTGCCACCAACTCTTTATCAACGCCACCGTCTGGTTTTAACACCCGACGCCAGGGGGCCGTGGCCTGGGCCAGCATGTGGACGTCACCGGTTTTCATATTAATGCGCAGCGACTCGGCAGCTTGCCCGTCAACGGCGCCGCCAACGCCTTCGTTCACCGCAACTGAAAGCCATCCTTTCTCACCGGTGCCAATATCCCGGGTCACCATCACACCTGATTTTTCCGACGGAACACTGCGCAAAATAAGCACAGAGGCATAGACGTGTTGCGGCAAATCCATGTGTGATTGGCGCCAGGCAAAGGCGCGTTTGCTGAAAGGTGATGCCCACACCCTGGGGACGGCGGCCAGGACATTCTCAAATCCGACCACATTTGCGATGGTCTTATTTAATCCGGCACCTGTGAATCCAGGCAGGTCCTCGACATTGGTGTCACTGCGCACAAATACGCCATAGGTTCCATCCGGGCCGAATACCGTTTCCATCGCAGCCGCCAGGCGCCGGCGAAAATCATCGTCGAAATCAATATTCAATATTGTGTCTTCCAATTCTTTGCGCAGAGATTCCATTTTTTCATCCCGCTCGGCTGAACCGGGTGGCATGGTTTGTATCTTTGCATATTCAGCTTCCATCCACTCAAAAATAGTTTGTTTGCCGTTTTTGAAAGGCTGATTCAAAAAGCTTCGAAAAACGCCAAAAGGAATCGCCAGACCGTTGGCGACCGCTTCCGGATAATGGTGGTATAGTTCTCCCAGATTGGCAGCCTTGGGACCGACAGTACGCCCTGAATCCGCGGACCGCAGCCGGCTTAATGGAATAAAGTTGCGGTTTTTAAGGTTCAATTTTTGCAGATCAGGACGAATCAGACTGACCGATTCTGATTTTTGCTCAAAAATGTGATTCAGTTGTCCTTTATCCAGCATAATCTGAACGGATCCAGCCGGGCTGGCAGCTAAAATGATTTTTTGCCCCTCGTAGTCCTTTAGCCCGGCGATCAAGCGCTGATCAATAGTAATATTCGGAATACCCAGATTACGCGCGAGCAGCTGCACATGCGATAACGGGTTTCCTTCGCCAGCCGTCAGGATACCGGCTACCGGCGGCAATTCTGCAATCGTTTCCGGTAATAAATAGATACCCTGCGGATCAAAATCATCGTGATGATCCGCGGATCTCAACCGGAGTTTACCCCTTGCAAGGCCGGGATTGAGGCTGCGTAGGCCGGCACCGACGTCCTCGCCAAAAAGTTCGTGGCGCAATCCCACCAGTTGATGAAGATCGCGCAGCAGGCTGTCCAATACGTTGGAGTAAAAGAAAAGAGGGCTTCCCCTGAGGACATCCTGAATAACGCGGTTAGCCAGTGGTTCAATTTCAGCCAGTTTTTGCTTACTTTCATGAAAATGGAAACGAAGCCATTGGGTGCACCAGCTCGGCACCCGGGCCAGATAATCGAGTGCGGCCTTGTAGTCTCTAAGGGATATTGTCTTGCCTTCTAATTTTGCGAAAGTCGCCAGCAAATCCTGCAGTTGAACAGCCGATATGAGACCGGCTCCATAGATGGCAAAACTGCTGCTTTTAAGCCACTGCAGCCGTTCGTAACGGGAGGTGTCTAACTGCTCTATCAGATCTCTTCCCGCCGTGTAGTGTTCGACCTCCATCGCCAGACCGGTATCCAATGCGGCCAAACGAAGTTCGCCACCCCGAAGTTTTAATAGCTGTTCTCGAATTGTCGCCATCGTTTTGCTGGTAACTGTAAACCGGACGACGGGATCATCGGTTGTTTCCAATGTCTTGATGGCAGCTTCAATTTCGCGGACGAGTACCGGATTGCCGCTAATTATTTTTTTGAAATCCTTCAGGCGCTTGGATGTTGGTTCGGCTGCAAACACCTTGTCGATTTCATCTGCCAAACGCGCGTATTGTGCAGCCAGTTCAGGATCGCGAACACCGGCAGCATATTCCCGCACACGCGCAGCGTCTTCTCGCTCTGGCTGATTATGAATTTTGACACGCAGCGGCAAAAACTTTTTATCTTTTTCAGAAAGGGCAAGCGACAGTTGACGAACTCTTGAAACACTTCTGGTTTCAACACCATGCTCCAAAAAGCTCGCACCAATTCTCAGAGGCGAAATTCCTCGTGAGCTCCAGACATCCTTGGCGGCAAGATCCATCAATAGCTCTCTGGCCTTGGCGGTTTCATTTTCGGATTGAATCGACCCCCGGTAATAACGTGCCTTGCGAAAAATCCAGCCGTTGTCAGCGGCAATCAAAAATTTTTCAATTAAAATCTGATTATAAAGATCAGAATAGCCCGGTGCGCTGGTGATTTGGCTCAGATCAAGAGAGGCAAGAACATTGGCAATATAATATCCTCCGGCGCGCAACTGCTTTACACGGCCGGTCCATTCGCCATGTTGTACACCACCACCACGGTCTTTGCAGGCGTAAGGTTTTGGGGGCAGGATACTCCCATCGTTGCAAAACCAGCGAATGCGGAAGAAAGGTCCCTTGGGAGATGTTTTCATCTCTTCGATCCATTGGCGTAATGTTTCCCGGGACGGCAAATCTGCGGCTTCTTGAAAGGGGCCTGTTAACATCAACAGAAAGATAATGACTGGAACAATTCGGATGGCTTTCATTAGTTCGAGTTTCGTTGAAGGTTAATGGATTGGGGGCAATAAAGTTGACATTTGAAATAACTTAAATCACTGGCTTAAACAAGTCAAGAATCGCAATAGGGTCTGGGAATCCCAACTTTTCAATTTTCGAGATTGAGTTATAATTTTCCAAATATAAAAAACCAGGGCAAAGCCAATAGGTTTTGCCCTGGTCATGATATGGTTTGTACGGTGGAGATTATTTATTTTTATTCTTCGAGTTGTTCAAGGAATTGATCGACAGTGAGTGTCTGTCCTAGCAGCGGGAAAATTTTCGCTTCTGCGTGATTTTGCTCTTCTTCTGAGATGGCCGCGGTGGCATCTTTCATTATGGTCACACCATATCCCTTGTCATAAGCCGTGCGCGCAGTGCTCTCAACGCAAAAATTGGTTAAAAAGCCCCCAATAGCAACGTTCTTAATATTGCCTTCCTGTAACAGTTCGTCCAAGTTGGTTTTATTAAAGCCGCATAAGGTGCATTTACCCCCGACAACCTCATCCCCTTCTTGCGGCTTTAATTCGTCAATAATTTCAGCGCCCCAGGTTCCCT
>JASFGH010000064.1:0-12021 GCA_050123865.1 Desulfobacterales bacterium
TCAGGGGCTTGCCGGATACGATATTCATCGCTGAAAACGGCAGCATTATTGGACGCCGCCCCGGTTATATACCACCGGATGTAATGAAACTTATCCTAAAAACAATTTTAGAACAGCGCTCTCAGGATTAATCATCTTTGTTGATTTTCCCCGCCATGACACCCAGCTGACCCCGCGGGGGGGGGGCATGCGTCGGCAACCGAGAGCCGCCCGGCGACCCGCACATCGGTTAACCCGTTAATTTAAAAATGGTTATTGAATCCATCGATTATAAGCGCATCAAAGAAGTCATCCATAATTCCAATCCGATTGGATATCCGGCATATAATACGCATACGCCTGCGTGTGTTTTTCTGTTGCTTTTTAACCGACCGGATCCTCACATTCTGGCCATTCAAAAATCGGATACGGAAGGTTATCCCTGGCGCAACCAGGTTGCCTTACCGGGCGGACACATGGAAAACTCGGATACCAGTCCGGTTGCGACTGCTTTTCGGGAGCTGGAAGAAGAACTGACCATCAGCAAGGATCAGATCGATTTTATCGGTTCCCTCGGGCACTTCCAGACCCTAACCCGGCCCAGAGACATCCAGGCTTTTGTCGGGTATTGGCGCGGCAAGGGGCCGGTTCGATTCGATCCAAACGAAATCGCCAGGGTTCTTGAAATTCCATTGAACACCCTGATTAAAACGCATCAGGTCAAAAACTATCATTTGATCATGCCGGATGTTCGTGAGCTGGAATATCCTCACAAAGACATCATCATATGGGGCGCGACGGCTCGGATACTCTATCATTTCATAGAGCTTATCTATCCGCTTATCAACGGGAGTGATGACAGTGGCACCGAGCCCATCCCTTGATGTTGTTTTCATCATAAATGATGCGTAGCTTTAAGGGTCCGTTGGTTCAGGCAAATTGGAGGTGCTAGCGGACGGGTTTTTGGGTGTAGCGCTTGATCAGGCGGATGACTGTAGCGGCAATAATCGTGACGCTCATGGCAAGCAATAGGACCGGCACCCAGATGTATCCGTGGTAGTCTGGGTTATCCCTGGCAACAGCAAGCCCCGCGGCTGCAAAAAGAATCACCAGAGCCATAAATAAAACCACGGCTATGTGGGCTGTGGTGGAATCGTACCAGGGGATAACCGCTTTTCTGAATACTGGATTTTTATCTGCAGGCATTGGTTTTTTATTAGAACCTATCTCAAAAATATAGCTTAACGATTTAATTCTATCGATCTCAACGCGAAAAATCAAGGTGTGAGCATGTACCGAAAAACAAACAGAAAAACAAACGCATGGGCAGTGCTGGGCCGCTGGATTTTCGGTCTTGCGGTCTTTAGCTTGCTGGGAAGCTGTGCAGGGACATCGGAAAAGGTAGTGAAACCAGAGACCGTCAAATCGCTCCGGCCGGACACGATCGTATCAGCGGAATCCGGAAAAGAAGTGACCTTTGCTGAAATGATGAAAGATCTAAACCGTCACCAGATTATTTTTGTAGGCGAAAAGCACAACAGCGTCTCCCATCATTCTATCCAGTTGAAAATTATCCAGGCCGCTTTTCGAAACAATCACGATCTTGTCGTTGGCATGGAGATGTTTGATCGTTCCTATCAGGAGGTGCTGGATTTATGGACGGCCGGTGTGCTGGATGAAGAAGCATTTTTACGCAAAACACACTGGTATGTAAACTGGCGTTATGATTTTTCCCTGTATCGGGATATCCTCCTGTTCATCAAGCAAAACAAAATCAAACTGGTGGCCCTTAACATTCCGTTTCATATCCCCGGCCGCATTCGCGTCGGTGGCATTGATAACCTATCCATCAGCGATAAAAGGTATTTACCCAGACAGATCGACACCAACAACAGTGCGCATCGAAATTATGTCAAGACCATCTTTGATCAACACAACTTTCCCAGTCGCGTGAAATTCGAAGATTTTTATATGGCCCAGTGCGTGTGGGATGAAGTCATGGCAGAGTCGATTGCCACGGATCTGGGCAACAGAAAAGTTGTTGCCCTGGTCGGCAACGGTCACATTCAATACAAATACGGCGTGCCGAACCGCACCTTTCGACGCACCGGTGCTCCATTTCGAACGGTTTACCTGGCTCCGGCAGGAGCTGAAGTTGAGCTGACGATCGGGGATTTTATCTGGATAACCGCCGCCCAATGATTTATGAATACCTGATTTCGGACGACGGCTTTACTTTCCCGCCGCTAAGGGTTAAAATCCTTCTAATATTAGCCTGTTATCCTGATAGCTGTCATGGAAATCAACGAATCCATTGCCAACATCATTCTGGACGCTTTATCCGCGCATATCGCCATATTGGATGAAAACGGGATCATTTTAAAAACCAATCGGGCCTGGCAGAACTTTGCCGATGACAATCAAATGCAGCATCCTGCCGGGAGCTCGCCCATCAACTATCTGTCGGTCTGCGACCTGGCCTCAGGTGCTAACTCTCAAGAAGCCAAAACCGTTGCAAAGGGCATTCGGGCTGTCATCAAGGGGGAAGTTGACGAATTTTTGCTGGATTACCCCTGTCATTCACCCACACAGAAACGCTGGTTCTATATGCGCGGCACCCGCATTCCCGGATCCGGTCCCATGCGCGCCGTCGTCAGTCATGAGAATATCACGGCCCTCAAACTGGCAGAGGAAACGCTCAAGGCTCACGAGCAGGAGCTTGAACTGAAAACCCAGCATCTTGAGGAAGTCAACACGGCGCTAAAGGTATTGCTGCAACAGCGCGAGAAAGACAAAGCTGAGATGGAAGGCAAGGTTCTCAAAAATATCAACGTCCTGATTTCGCCTTATGTGGCCAAACTTAAAAACAAAAACCTAAAATCCGGCGAAAAAGCACTGATTGATATCATCGATACCAACCTGCAGGACATTGTTTCACCCCTGCTGCAGCGACTCGCCCATACAAAAATCATTCTGACACCCCAGGAAATCCAGGTCGCGACGCTCGTTAAGGAAGGCAAATCCACAAAGGAAATTGCCGATATCTTAACGGTTTCGGAAACCACCGTCAGTTTCCACCGTAAAAATCTCAGGAAAAAACTCGGTCTGGGCCATACCCGCAAAAATCTTAGGGCGCATCTGCTTTCGTTATCCGAATAAAATGAAAAACCCGCAATCTCAGAATTATCAGATAGGGATTGCGGGTTTAACTTAGGATTCATTCATAATTATCTTGCTCTCCAAGAATTAATAAGCATTGGCCTTTCTTTTAGATTGGGGTCCTTTTTGATGATCTCGGAATTGCTCTTTTGAACCAGAACACTGGCCTTTTTCTTTTTCGGGTCGAAATAAAAGACCGGTTCTGAAGGAATTCCCGTACCGATATCGATATGCCTTTCGGTAGAGGCCATTTCATCCAAGACCAGATCGTCTACGACACCATATAGATAATCGATGGCATATAATCTGGCATCGCCGCCGTAGCCGCAAACATCTTGATTGGGCACAAAGGAGGTAAAGAAAACCACCCCCGAGACAACCAGGGCTTTGCCCAGCACCCTTTCGGCTGGATAAGCTGCCGGTATGTCCAGTTGGATAACCCATCCCTTATCGGTTGCTGTGGTTTGGGCGCTGACATCCAGATCATTTTCAAACTGATATTTGGTTATAATGGCCGTCAAATCTTGCAGCATACCGGTTAAAGAATCGGTACCTGTATAGTGTCCGTCATTGGCGTTGCCCGGGTATTGCTTTTTGTCCACCAGGCAGTAAAAGGCATTGCGAACATTATTGTCTTTATCGCTTTCTTCCAGATAAGCGCCGGTTCCAAAATAAATCCGCAGATTACCATCAGCATCAAAAGCAATCGCCGGTGGAGCGGTGATGGGCTGGCCGCCGGTGTTAAAGAGCTCAACTTTCTTCCATGTATCAGCCTGATAGTCATAGTAGAACTTCCACAGGGAACCTTCGGTGTCACCGGCATAAATCAGGTCCAGATAGCCGTCCAGGTCAGAGTCGAACGCGGCTGGCGGCGTCATGCTGTAATAAGGACTGCCTGCTGATTTAGCCTGGGTTTCATCCTCAAGTTTGTTGTCAACCCAAATTCTGAGCGGACTGCCGTCGGAGATATGAAATACCCCTATTCGCCCTTTTTGGTCTGAATCATGGTACCCGCTGGTGATGATTGCCGCCCAATCATCAATTGTACCCCCGTGGGCTTTGACTTTGCCCATTGCGGGCACGTTGGAAGATAACATCCCCGGAAACGGGATAACATCCCACAGGACCCCAAATTCATTATACGCCGGATTGGTGACATCCAGTGCAAAGTATTCCTCCCCGCCAAAGCGGTTACCGCCGATTAAAACGGTTTTCCATTTATCGGCTGAGGGCTCGTATTCATCCCAGACGTCGCTCACCTTGACGGTCAGGTCCACATAATATTTATGACAGTCTTCCACTGTCAACTCTTTGAGTTTGGCATGCAGGTTATAAGGGATAAAGGCCCATTCTTCCTGACCGGTGTCTGCATCAAAGGCATGCAGCATGCCGTCATTAGCCCCCACATAAATCATGGTTTTGCGGTTGCTGTGATCGGATTTGAAGGCCGGATAACTGGCGTACTCCGGCGGTTCGGATTTATACGGATGATCAAAATACCAGGCTTTGGGCGCACCCACGCTCACCGGTGTGGAATAGACGATATCCCCCAGCAGCCAGTTGTTACGATCCCTGTATTTGCCACCGTCGTAGGTGGTGTCGCCACGGATATAATTGATGATATCAACCGTCTCTGTCATATCGACTCCCCATTGTCCCGACAGGTGCAAATTTACCGTAAAGTCATCCTTGAACTCTATTTTATTGATGAAATCGGCAAGAAGGGGCGTATAAATCTTGCGATCCGCATGGGTGTTCGTTACAACCCTGCTGTTGAGCAGCGCACCGGCTTCCCAATCCGCGGTATCTGTATCATCATACGGCAGGGTAAAGCGCTCCAGGTAGCCGCGCCAGGAAGCGCCCGGCAGAAACTTGGCCCGGAACAGATAATCATCGGTACTCGAGGATGTGGTGATGGTGGTCACCGCCGTGCCCGATGATATCTTGGCCATGATGTCCTGTATTGCCGACTGCATGGCATTGGTCAAGTCGGTAGTATCATTTTGGGCCAGAAAGAACTCTCCGCCGCCATTGTCGGCGGCATCCTCCAAGAAAGCGGGGACATTGCCCGCGTCAAATCCAAAGCCGATCACATAGGTAACGATATTTTGCATCTCGGGCAGGTCCGAGCGCATGTCATTCTCATACAAGTATTTGGCTACGTCGTCAAAATACTCGACTCGGCCACCGGTATCGCAACCCGTATCTCCTTTTTTACAATCTTCCGGATCATTGTCGCCGTCATAATCGCCGATGACATCGGTGACAACATTCCAGTCCGAGTCATAGTTTGATTCGCCGTCGGTTAAGAAAATAATAAAGGTTTTTTGACAGGATTGGGTTATGGGGCTAGTGGAATCAATGGTATTGCCCAAATCATCGGTTAAGGAAGCCGCATAAGGCTCGGTGATACTGTCGCCATCTTTGTCATAATCATAAGTATAATCAACGCCCTCCTTGTAATAGCCAAAGTTCGCCGGTCCTTTGCCGACCCGATTTCCGTTTCCATCGATTATCGTGGCAAAATAACGCCCGGCCGATGCCAGGGTTTCAGCCAAAACCGTCCAGGTCTGGGGATCGTTGCTGTTGCGATAACTATAACCGTCACGGTAGCCCGGATCCCCCGGCTGGAGCAGATCCCCCCAATTGTCGATATAGTCAATTAATTCGGCGCCCGGTGTCCCGCAGGGCCGCAGCAACTTACCGCCCTGCCTGAAATACGCACCTTCAAGATCCTCTATAAAATTGCTGCCATCCAGGCGCATCAAGCCAAACCGAATATTGGGATTGTCATTGATGATATTTTTAAACACCGTTTTGGCCGTTTCCCAGCGGGAAAGTTCCCAATTGCCGTCCACCAGGGTCTCTCCGCGACCCATCGACCCGGAATGGTCCAACACCAAAAGGACATTGGGCCCCACGCCGGCGGTTGTAAACGGCGGTATCGGACAATCGCCCAAACCCGGTGTAATCGTGTCACCGACCGTAACGGTCACATAGGCGTGATTGTCTGCCGTGTCGGTGATGGTCACGGTAATCGTACCCCCCCCGACTGCAAATAGGGTCAGCGTGTCACCGCTCACCGAGACGCTGGCCACACTTGGATTGCCGGAAACGGCGGAGTAGCCGGGTGCGCCACCGCTAATGGTAACAAAGGCCGTCTGGCCTGGATAAAAGCTCACGTTCGCCGGAGAAGCGTCAAGCGGCAGGGTAACCACAACATTGATATATGTAATGGCACCAAAATCATCACTCACCATGATCTGTGCACTTCCGGCGCCCACAGCCGTTACGGATACTGTATCGTTGCTCAGCGCCACAGTTGCCACTGAAGTGTCAGAACTGGACACCGTATATGGACTGGTGCCGCCGTAAATTACAGCGCCTTGAATGTCTCCCACACTAAGGCCCATGGTACCGGGGTTAACCGACAGCTCGGTGGGACCCCCCGGGCCGAAGGCCAAAAAGGCATTCAGGTAGGCAGCGCCGGCTGCATCCCCGTAGTTGAGGGTCCAGCCGCTGGGGTCAAAGGAGGTCAGCGTCGACTGCCAATCGATGCTGCTGCCATCGGATAAATATGCCGACATGAATTGACTATCGGTCACCTGATTGTGCGTATTCGTCGGAGCCGCTCCATTTTCATCATGCTGCATGATCGCAAATGTGTCGGTTCCATCTGAAAACCCGATGGCCATTGAACCACCGGCGGTATTTGTGTTAGCACCGGTAACCGCAGCACTGCCGATACTCAATAAAAATATGGGTTCAAACCCGGCACCACTTTCAACATCGTCTCCTATTGTGGTACGGGCGGTTCTGGCCGTTGAGTATACGTTTGGATCCGTTCCCAGTTTGAGCGCCATATAGCCCATGTGATACAGGTCGGGGGCATCTTTCAAGCGCGTGGTGACGCGAAAACCATCTGAATCAAAATTTCCGATTTCATACCCGGCATCATCAGCACCGTCATAGTGGGCAGTACCCGAGCGGGTATCATCAAAGCGCGCGTATGTCAGAGCGGTTCCTTGATTATCGCGACCGGCGACCATCATGCTATACTGGTTGTTGCTGGCCTGACGGGCAGGATTGAGCGCCCATCCCAGTGAAAAGCTGTGGTCATCATTGAACGAGTCGCCATCGTCATTATAAAAATATCCGATATAGGATGTGATAACCACGTCGGGCTCAAATCCCGGAGCGCTGACATCCACAAATCCTGTGTCTTGCGTATAGGCCAGATCGACGGTGTCCACATCCACCAGGAGATCACTACCGCCAAAAGCGATAAAGCTTACGATCGGATTTGTTGGCGCACTAAATTCAGTTATTATATCAATGGTAAAACCGTCGGCATCCATGCTGACATGGCTGGCTTCGCCTTCTATCAATTGGCTTTCATGGGCTTCATGGGTGGCCAGCACCCGGTCACTAAATCCCCGGCGGCCAACATCGCTCGTTGTCTGATTGTGCTCTGAACCCGATGCCATGCAAAACTGCCGGACGCTATCGGTCATCCCAATAGAAAGGATGCTACCCCTGCCATTAGAATCCGTATCGAGCGTGTCGTTTTTGGTATAGAAGAGAATATAGGCCTTGGGTCGAAATCCCACCCCGGTTACGGATTGGGTTCCGGTGCCTGAATTGACGATAAAGGTCCCGGTTTTGACCTCAATCCCAGCCTGAGCGGCCTGTGGCAGGCCGACAAGGCAAAAGGCGGCTAACAGTGCAATGGCCAGCACGAGCATGCTCTGCCTAGAAAAGGTTTTATGCCAACCTAAAGCCAGAAAACCGTTGCGGTTACTATGGTAAATTTGTGTTAATTTCATAATCCTAGCTCCCTATATTTTCAATTTTGCCGGCGGTAACGGTAATCTGAGAAACTGCATTTCCCGTCCGTGCGGGCACATTGGCTTCGGAGGTTACTGCATAGTTGAATCTTAAAAACATTGTCGGATCCCATCCAGGAGCGATGCCGGCCCCGTTATAAACGGCCGTAACGCCATATTGAAAATTTGATCTGCTATCAGAAAACGGCAGCATATCCGGTGAACCCGATTTGGCTGTTGTAAAAAGGATGTATTCATCGAGTTCGTCGGTCAATCCATCGCCATCATTATCAGTGCTATCCTCTCCATCGCTATTATCGGATCCGAGGTCGACCGTCGGCAGCGGATATTGGTCATCAAGCCAGTCTGTCATCACATGCCACCCGCTTTCAGCCGTAAAAAAAGCCATTTTATGCAATTGGACATTCGAGGTTATATTTAATTCCGAATTGCTCATGGTAGTCGCCGAAATGCCAATTATCGTAAGCAGCACCAAAATCAGCAAGGCCGCTACCATTACGGATCCATCATCTTTTTTGAAGGTGGCTTTGGTTTGAATCATTTGTCTTTTCTCCCTTTTCCCATGGCCAAACGGCCTTAACCGATATTTCCATTCAATCTTCTGGGCTTCAGATCTGAAGCGTTTCTGCACCGTAAAGATTTTGGCGCTAGATATTCGCTTTTATAAAATCAAGGCGGACCTCATTTTGCTTTTGATTAAAATTTACACACCCTGTCTCTTCGTCTGTCCAGCGCACAGAAAGGGTTATGGTTTTGGTACTCGGTATCGGCGTATCGTCCGTAATCCATGTCTGTACACAGTAAATATCTTTCAAAGGCGGAAAATTCGGCGGATCGGCCGGGTCCAAATCTGTACTATAATCCCACGACATCATATCCTCTGCCAGCTCTGAGGCGTAAATGGTTGCCTCGGTGCGCATTCTGGCCGAAGCATTATTATTGATGGCGGATATTTGCATGCTGCCCACCGCCAGAATGCCGATGGAAAAGATGGCAATGGCAATAAGCGTTTCGATGAGCGTAAAACCCCGGTTGCCAGAAATTTTTCTGACTATGGTTTCAATTGGATCGCTTTTCATCCTGTATAAATCTCCTCGATTAATAGCCCATATTGCGGCATTTGATTTTATTCGTCGTCTGCATGTCTCGATCCCCCGCAATGGCCGTAATCCTCACATCAACAGATCGGATATCCGCAAGATCGTCTGCATCAAGCGGAGGTGTTATTGGGTTATCGCCTTCATCGAAATAGGTAAACGTCAGGCTTGTAATTTGTTCAGCCGCCACCTGCCAACCCCAAACAGGGCCTGCGGGGTCCACCAAACTCCATCTTTGCAATGTGTTGTTTGCACCGTTAAAGCGGTAAGCAATGATTTCAAAGCTGGTGGTGTCTTCAATGTCACCGTTTTGATTGTCGTCGGCCGTAAAGGCAATATTATTGGCATCGGTAGCAGCCCCGGATGATGCATGAGCAGCCACCACACCCGTCAGGCCGCCAAAATTCTGGACAAACCCGGCTTCAGCAGGCGGATCCGTGCTATAACCCGCCATCCTTATTTCTCTTTCCAGAAGATACAAAGCCGCCCGCATATTCTGCTGCATTTGCACAACGAGCTGCTGAGTTCGGTAGCTCTGGGTTTGCGAACGGTGAGCTGCATAAATGGCGGCCATGACAATAGACGCAACCACCATGGCGATCAGAAGTTCAACTAATGTAAAGCCTTTGTGATTCATTAATCTATTCACTCCTCAAATATTCAAACCTGGCTAACCCGACTAATTAATCTGGATGTTGCCGGCGGTAGAAATGGTTACCGTATTTTGTCGGGAACTGTTTTGAAATGTGATAAAAACGGTTCCTGAGCCCAGGCCTCCTGCGCTGTTGCGGGGAAGCCCATCAGAAGCAAAAAGGATTCCAGAATTAGGATTGGCAAAGGTCAAACCGTCCCCTCCGCCTTCGGTCAGATCAAGTCTCACACCTGGATACTCCGACCAGTTCACAGTCTTGATCTCTTCATTCGGTCCACTAAAATTGAAGCTCGAATCGAGATCGCTATAAACCACATAATCATTGGTACGAAATTCAACCCCACAATTCACGTTTCTGCGCACAGATTCCATCTTGGCCTTTTGAAAACTTGAGTAGACATCCCTGGCGGCGCGACCCAACTGAGCATTGTTGCGCCAGCCAATAAAGCCGGGCATTGCAATTGCGGCCAAAATGGCAATGATCGCAGTTACTGTTAGAATTTCCATGATCGTAAATCCCATTTTGTTGTGCATGGTCTGAATCTCCTGAGATTTTTATTTCGTGTACCTTATGCCCATCAAATTTCATGCCAACTTGTGATCCTAAAAGAGGTCCCTTGCTCGGCAACGACACCTTTCTGATGAAAAGGTATCTTCTTGGTAATATGCTAATATATCAGGATAAATACGATCGACCTTCATTTTTTTTAAAAAAACCGCCATGCTTCAAGCTGAAGTCCAATTTTTTCAAACTATTAAATTTTTTAATGCGCCATAAAAATTTTTTAATTGGGACATCAGGAACTATCCAACAGAGCCTCATATAAAAAAAGGGCAGCGTCGTTAGACGGCTGCCCTTGCTATAATTTAGGATCACTCAACTATCCGGCCACATCAATTCCTAAATTGCATCCCAGTCGATTATCGCACTCAAAATTCTCATAACGGGTATCTTTGTGTCCTTCTTCTCTTTCTTCGTCGGATTCAATATAATTATGTTCTTTATCTTTGAAGTTCATCGTCGACCCCCCTACTTATTCATTGCAAGTTACCTTAAATTAACCCAAAGGTTTTTGGCTTGCTTTTTCTTACAACCTTCAGCACTGAATCCGATTTGGCAATACGAGAAAAATAAGCGTTTAGTGATAGGTTAAAACTATCAATAATGACAACCCCTATATGTTGATTTTTTTCATTGACAAATATCAATATATTGTGGTATGATTTGTTTCAGAAAAGTGAAAAACCACATGTTGTGGTTTTTTTTGTCTTAAATGGTTTACAGCATTTGACAGTATTTTACTCTATTTTACACCTTTTCAATTCTATCTGTTTTACCACAGAGATCACAGAGAGCGCTGAGAGTAAAATCATTAAGTTTGTAAACCCAATTAATTTTTTCATTCGTTTTCTCTGTGTGCTCTGCTGGCTCTGTGGTGAATATAAAAGGGGGCTTTGTTAAGCCCCTTTCTTTCGGTCTGATGAGCCTGAACGATTCTATTGATCGATCAATTCAAACAAACGATGTGAGGTGACTTCAGTGCTGGGAAAAATACGGAAAAGAGACGGAAGGGTTGTCGATTTCGATTCATCCAAAATTACGGCTGCGATTGCCAAAGCCGGGAGTGCCACCGAAGAATTCGGCCAAAAGGAAGCTAAAAAGCTAACATTGCGGGTCTTAACGCTGGCGCACGAGTTAAAGCTGGATCCGGAACCCGAAGTTGAGGAGATCCAGGATATTGTTGAAGCGGTGCTGCTGGATTCACCTTTTTTTAAAACCGCCAAGGCCTACATTTTATACCGCGAACAGCATGCCCAGATCCGGCAGATAACCACCAAAGCCAATGTCGATCTGGTCAATCACTACATCCAGAAAATGGATTGGAAAATCAAAGAAAACAGCAATATGTGTTATTCATTGCAGGGCCTGAACAATTACATTTCTTCCGAGGTCACCTCTGAATACTGGCTCAACAGCATTTATCCTCCAGAAATCCGGCAAGCCCATAAAAACGGAGATCTGCATATTCACGATTTGAATCTCTTATCGGTTTATTGTGTTGGCTGGGATTTGCAGGACTTGCTGCGTGAAGGTTTTAAAGGCGTTGAAGGCAAAGTCGAAAGTGCTCCCCCCAAACACCTGCGTTCAGCCCTGGGTCAAATTGTCAATTTTTTCTACACGCTACAGGGCGAAGCCGCTGGTGCTCAGGCCATTTCCAATTTTGATACCCTGCTGGCACCTTTTGTGCGCTACGACGGTCTGGACTATGATGACGTCAAGCAGGCC
>JASFGH010000065.1:0-11854 GCA_050123865.1 Desulfobacterales bacterium
TATGAGCGCTGGCCCCAATGCCACCAGGGCCTTCGAGACTGCGGTGCTGCGTGCCCAAGAGACCGGACTGGGCATCCTGGTTTACAGCCTAATTTCGATCTTTATCTGGCCTATCACCAGCCGCGCCGACTTTGAAGCCGCCGCAGGTAAACTTTTGGCGACCCAGAAACAGCTTTTCCGGTCCTACCTGGATCTGGTGAGCGGCCGGAGGGAGGCGGGGGAAGCGCAGGCCCTGAGGGCCCAGGAGGTCCAGGAAATGACCCGGTTTGGACAGCTCATGGATGCGGCGCAGACGGATACCTACGAAATTTGGGAAGTGCGGCAGCAGTGGGGGGCTTACCGGAGACATGCGGCGGAGCTGACCGAAACGATGGCGCGCTGGCGTGTGAGTTTCACCGAGGCGAAAGCCATGGATTTGTCACGCTTGCTGCCCAACCTGGAGGCCTTTGGTGCAGAACTCGAAGAGCGGTTGGCGCAGATTGGTCGCATGCTGGCCAATCAGGCGCCCGAGCGACATCCGGCAGCTATGGATCTGGACCTGGATGAGGCCGAGGTAGAGGTCCTCACTCATTTCCACAAGGCGGCACTGGCCGTCACCCGGTCCCGGCTGCAACACCTCGAAAGGCTGACGCGATCCCAGTTCGATATCCTCAGCAGCATCAAAGGTTTCGGCCATTCTGTTTCTGAGACCGACACCTCTTCCCGGCCGCGTGGCGGGTTTGTGCCCGATCCGGATCGCATGATGAGTGCCGCCCGAGTCATTTTGACCATGTGGCTGGCTTATCTTTGCTTGATCTACATTAACGATTATCCAGGTGGAGCCGGGTTCGTGAGCATGACCGTCCCCTTTGCAATGGCCATGGCGACTATGCCACAGGTGCCGATCAAACTGCTATTCATGCCGACGGCCATGAGCGTGCTATTCGCCGGACTGGTGCACATCTTCGTGATGCCGCATCTATCCAGTTTTCTTGGCCTGGGCTTACTAATCTTTGCGGTCATATTCGCTATCTGCTATCTCTTCGCTACGCCCCGGCAGGCACTGGGCAGGGCATTAGGGCTGGCCATGTTTGTTGTAATTGCTTCCATTTCCAATGAACAGACCTACAGCTTCCTCAAGGTCGCCAACACCGCACTGATGTACGCTCTGCTCTTCCTGATTTTAATTATCACGGCGCACGTTCCTTTTTCATTTCGCCCCGAGCGGGCATTTCTGCGCCTGATCGGCCGCTTTTTCAGCAGCTGCAAATACCTGATGTCATCCAAGCGCTGGGACCCACAGCGGAAATTGACGCGACTTGGCCGCTGGATGGATGCCTTTCATGCCCACGAAGTAGCGACGCTGCCCCGAAAACTCATGGTCTGGATTTCGCACATTGACACGACAGCGTTGTCACGCACCTCGCCGCAACAGGTTCAGGCCGTGGTGACCAGCATACAAGGGCTCACCTACCGCATGCAGGAATTGCTCGAGGAGCGTCGCAATCCACAGATGCAATTTCTGGCGCAGGCACTGCAAACGGACGTCCGGGCCTGGCGCCTCAAGGTGCAGGAAGCCTTTCAAAGTTTGGCAGAAGATCCGGCCGCAGGCGATAGAGAGGCTTTTGGTAACAAGTTGGACAAGGTTATAGATCGCCTGGAAGAGCGCATCAAGGGAACACTGGACACTGCAGCCGAGGAGCGGCTCCGTGTCCGGGACGCTGAGAATTTTTACCGCATGTTGGGTGCTTACCGGGGCGTTTCCGAAGCGCTGGTCAATTATGTAGGACATGCAGGAACAATCGACTGGGTGCAGTGGAAAGAAGAAAGATTTTAGTCAATTGCGGATTTAAAAAGACAGATTAAAGCTGTTTTAATAAATACTGATATGTGGTTACCCTCAATAGCTTAGGGAGATCTCTATGCATTACATACCCAAAGAATTCACCATTGGCGGTGTATACTTTCCGCCCTTGCTGATTGCCGGCATCCTGGGCGTCACGGTTGCGGTGTTGACAGCCATGCTGCTCAACCGTTACCGTCTGTCGCGGTATTTTTTCTACCCACCGCTGGTTTTCGTTGCCCTGGCGGTTTTTTATACGATAATTATCGGAACGTTTATTGTTCCTTCATAGGTTTCAGTGTTCAGGTGTCAGGTTTCAGGCCATTCCGTGTCATACTGGGGCCTGAAATCTTTCTGGGATGTCGCTCCCAACTTTTGGGCATCAAGGTCTACATTAGGCCCTCCGGGCCAAAAACTGACACCTGAAAACTGACACCTGACACCTTGGAAGCAGTGATTTGGGTTTTTAACTCGGAATAGATAGAGGAATATTTATGAAAGGAATGAATAAATATCTTTTTACCGGTGCAATCGTTCTGATTGCTATAATCGTGGCGCTGCTCAAGTACTGGGACTATGTCACCAACCCCTGGACGCGTGATGGCCAGGTGCGCGCCCAGGTGGTTCAGATCACCCCCCGGGTTTCCGCCCCGATTATCAAGCTGCCGATAGCGGACAACCAGCTTGTCAAGGCTGGTGATTTGTTGTTTGCGATCGATCCGCGTACTTTTGAGGCGACGCTGGAACAAAAGCGTGCCCAGCTTGATAATATCCGCGATGAAATCAAATCGTTGGAAAAGCAAGTCGAGGCCGCTCAGGCTGACGTCGAGGCTGCTACCGCCAACATCAAACGAGCAGAGGCCGCGATTAGGGCCTATACCGGGCGGGTCGAGCAGGCTGATGCAGAATACAAGCGCCAGCAGATACTGGATAAACAGAGAGCGACATCCAAAAAGAGGGTCGAGTCGGCCAAGGGCAATTACATCGCCGTTGTGAATGAAAAAGCCAATGCCGAAGCCCAGTTGCTGCAAATGCAGGCCCAGCTGAGTGAGGCCAAAGCGAACCTGGCCAAGGCCCAGGCCGATCTCGGGGCACCGGGCGAAAGAAATGCCCAGCTGCGTCTGGCCAAGGCCGAGGTGCGCGAGGCAGAGCTAAACCTGGAGTTTACGCAGGTAAAGGCACCGGTCGACGGCTATGTGACCAACCTGAATCTCAGACTGGGCAGCCAGGCGGTCGCAAACCAGCCGGCCCTGGCGCTGGTGGATATCAACAGCTTCTGGATTCACGGGTTTTTCAGAGAAAATTATATCGAGGATATCCGCGAGGGGGACCGGGCCATCGTCACCCTCATGACCTACCCCGATAAACCGCTGGAAGGCCGCGTTGACAGCTTGGGATGGGGCATCGCCCAACAGGACGGCAGCACCGGTTCTGATCTGCTGCCCACGATCAGCCCGACTTTTGAGTGGATTCGGCTGGCGCAACGTGTGCCCGTGCGCATTCACATCGATAAGGTACCAGAAGAAGTCAAGCTGCGTGTGGGGACTACTGCATCGGTGCTGGTGATGACCGGAACCAGTAACAGTAGGAGCGAAAAGAAGGCTGTGGCGGCACCGAAGGCGCTTCAATAGAATAATATATGAACGTCGAACATCCAACTTCGAATTAAAAAATAAACGTTATTAGATGATACGTTACTGGAAACAGAAGAATTAATTCGGATTTTCGTTACGAGTATCAAAACCGCTGGAAAGAAACGCTAGTAGTCGTTGAATGGAAACGATTAAAATCGAACATCCAACGTCCAACGTTGAATGGGAAGGATGAAGAGACAGATGAAATTAAATGGTGGAGCGACACGCGGCGCAGCGCTGCGCGAGCGACAACCTTATTCGAAGTTCGAAGTTGGACGTTCAATGTTGGACGTTCATTTTTTCCAATATTAAAATTTCGACGTTTATTTTGGTAAAGATTCTACATTCATTATTTTTTAACGGAGGCAAATATGCCAGCGTCATTGTTCTTTAAAGAACATAAAACATTCTTCTTGCTTGGGTTGCTGGTTCTGATGTTTATAGTCAGTGGCTGCACTATGGTGGGACCCGATTATGTCAAGCCGACGACACCGGAGCCTCAGGAATGGCTGGAATCAACCGATTCTAAAATTGAAAGCAAGGCAGCGGATTTTAGCGCCTGGTGGACGGTGTTTAATGATCCAGTACTGAACGCCCTGGTCCAGAGCGCCTACCAGCAAAATTTAACCTTACAGGCCACCGGTATTCGAATACTGGAAGCCCGGGCCCAATTGGGCATTGCCATCGGCAATCAATACCCGCAAACCCAGCAGGCTATTGGGGATGCCGCGGCCCAAAAAACCAGCCGCAATTTGCCCAATGCCGCCTCGGCCGAAAGGTTTGCTTATATTTATGATGTCGGTTTCGACGTGGCCTGGGAACTTGACTTCTGGGGCAAGTTCCGGCGGGCGGTCCAGGCAGGTGTGGCCGATCTGCAGGCCTCGATTGCCGAATATGACGACAATCTGGTTTTTTTAACCTCGGAGGTGGCCCGGGTTTATATAGCCTTGCGAACTTCAGAAGAACGTCTGTCCGTCGCGAATGATAATGTAAAAATTCAAACCGAATCATTACGACTGGCGCAAGCCCAATTTAACGCCGGCGCGGTTACCGAACTGGATGTTTTTCAGTCCAGGGGTCAACTAAGAACCACGGAGGCCGCCATTCCCGGCTTTGAATCTGACATCCGCCAGGCCAAAAATGCCCTCGCAATCTTGCTGGGCAAACTTCCCGGGGAAATTGATGCCATGCTTTCCGGATCGGCACGGATTCCGCAGATTCCGGCTGAGATTGCAGTTGGGATCCCGGCCGAATTATTACGTAGGCGGCCCGATATTCGTCTGGCCGAGCGGCAGCTGGCAGCTCAAAGTGCCCAGATCGGCGTCGCCAAGGCGGATCTGTTTCCCAGCTTTTCGTTGTTTGGTTCTATCGGCTACACAACCGCCGGCAGTACCAGCCCGCCACAATCGCGCAATGCCGGCCTTGGTGATCTGTTTGAAGGTAAAAGTTTTGGGTATTCCGTCGGCCCCTCGTTTAACTGGAACCTATTTAATTACGGGCGCATTACCAACAGCATCCGGGTGGAAGATGCGCGCTTCCAGCAACTGGCAGTGGATTACGAGAACACGGTGCTGCAGGCGGTTCAAGAAGTGGAAGACGCAATGATTGCTTATTTGCGCTCCCAGGATCAGGTCGCGTTTTTAGCCGATGCGGTGGCGGCCTACAAAAGCTCTGTGGATTTGTCGATGCTGCAGTACAAAGAAGGACTGGTGGATTTTCAGCGGGTACTGGATGCCCAGCAAAATCTCGTGCAACAGCAGGACAATTTGGTAACCACCACCGGCGAAGTCGGCGTGAATCTGATTTCCCTGTATAAAGCCTTAGGAGGTGGTTGGGAAATGCGGGCCGGCAAGGATTTTGTACCCAGAGACATCAAAGCTGAGATGAAAGCGCGCACCAACTGGGGGGATCTGCTGTTGCCCGATAAATTGGAATACCCGCCGGCTGAAAAGGTCAATCGTCTATTCAATTGGCCGGACTGGTAATAAATCTGGATCGGTATACGGATCCAGATTTATTCGTTATTGGTTTTAATAATTGAATCATCAAATTCGAATAACGTATAACAATTAGTTATCAACTGATAAAGCAGAGGTGAGGCATGTATCAGACAATAGCCATTCTGGCGCTCTTTACTCTTGTTTACAGCTCGATCGCCGGACGAATTGAACGCTCCTGGATCAGTGGTCCCATTATTTTTACCCTTTTCGGTCTACTCATCGGTCCTGTTGGTTTCGATCTTCTCTCGTTTGAAACAGACAGGGAAACCATCAAGACCATGGCGGAGTTGACCCTGGCGCTGGTATTGTTCACGGATGCCGCCGGTGCCGACATCGGAGTGCTCAGAAAGGCGAAGGCCCTGCCCATTCGCCTGCTGCTGATCGGCCTGCCCCTGACCATACTTCTCGGTTGGGGGGTGGGTATGCTCCTCGTCGAAAAACTGTCCCTGCTCGGAGTGGCCCTCGTCGCGACCCTGCTGGCGCCGACTGACGCTGCGCTGGGTAAGGCTGTGGTCACCAATGAAGCGGTGCCCGATCCCGTCCGCCAGGGATTGAATGTGGAAAGCGGTTTGAACGACGGTATCTGCGTGCCGATTCTTTTCGTATTTCTGGCCCTCGCTACTGGCAAGACCGGTGAAGAGGGCCCCTGGCATCTGGCCCTAATGCTGGTCGCCGAGGAGATCGGCATCGGCCTGGCGGTGGGACTGATACTGACCACCCTCGCGGCCTTGCTGTTGAAGTTTGCCAAAACGCAAGAGTGGCTTACCCATACCTGGATTCAGATTCCGGTTGTGGCCCTCGGTCTGGGCTGCTTTGCCGTTGCCCAAATGCTAGGTGGCAGCGGCTTTATTGCAGCATTCTCAGGGGGTCTGCTTTTCGGCATCCTATCCAAACAAGTACGGGAGGAGTACCTACGTGCGGCGGAAGGCACCGGGGATACCCTGGCACTGATCACCTGGGTGATATTCGGTGCGGCGGTGGTCGGTCAGGCGGTGGGTCATTTTAGCGGTCTGATCTGGCTTTACGCCATTTTGAGTCTGACCCTTATACGCATGCTGCCGGTTTTTCTTTGCCTTACCGGTATGGGGGTGAGCACCGAGGGCAAGCTTTTTATGGGCTGGTTCGGCCCCCGGGGTTTGGCCAGCATCGTGTTCGCCGTCATCATTGTCGAAGCCGACGTGCCCCACAGTGGCGTCATCGCAGCGACCGCAGTGTGCACCATCATGCTCAGCATCGTGGGCCACGGAATCAGCGCCAATCCCTGGGCCAAAGGGTTCGGTGAGCGTAGACAAAGGGCAGAAGGCGGTTCTCACGAAGGCAGAAAGATTAAAGCGGCCAACTAGTTAATGAATTTTGTTTTTATTATATTCTTCGGATCTTTGTGCCTTTGTGGCAGATTCATTTCAAAGCTTAAACGAACAAATCTCTTTGCTACTTGGTGTTTTAGTGTTAATTTGCCAGTGCTTCTTGTTTAAATTTTTAATTTTTGTAACTTTGTAGCTAATCTTAAAGGAGATATACAAAATGGCTAAAGAAAAAGTGAGACATTTGAGCGGCGTATTTGCCTCTGTATTCGCCCACGCCGGGCACATCTCAAAGGAAGACGCCAAGGAAATCAGCGGCCTTGATGATCATGCATTCGAACATGCATATGACAAAGCATCCAGCATCGCCGAAAAGGTGATACAGCATGAAGGTGATAAGATGGATAAGTTCCTGGAGCATATGGCAAAAGCGATTGACGAGCACATGGAGCATTTCGGCGGGAAGTTGTTCAAGTAAATGCGTGGGCAAAGCTTTTAGATATGAAAAAGGTGATCGTCGCAGGCACCCAAAAAATGCGGCCGGGCGTTATTCGTAATCCCGAGATCTGTTCGGCATCTAAATTCTGGATTTCAAAACGCAAGGGGAAAAATCCCTGAATGATAGGTTTCGGCTATCCTCCTAACAAATTTGGATAGCCATTTTTTTTCAGGTTAGTATCCCTTATTTTTATCTTTCGATTCAGATTCTTTAGATTGCGCTGTCCTATATACAATATATACAATTGATTTGAATCCATCCTAAATTGTGTCGGAAGGAATGGAATACACAATCCAGGCTATTGAATAAAGCGATAGATTAACGCATGAATGATACGATTTTGAACCATTGGCATTTTAAGAAGATTCCATTAAAGTGCAAACAAAGCGAGATAATATCACTCAACTTTACGCACTGCCACAAGGGGGAAACCATTATGAGAGGAATACTGGGGATCATTTTGTTGATCACTTTTTTTGCAAGCCCGTTATCGGCTCAAGAACTCGAAGGAACTCTTCAGCAAATTAAGAAATCTGGCCAGATAAGAATCGGCTATCGTTTGTCTGAGCCACCCATGTCCTTTTTAGACAAAGAGGGCAATCCGGCTGGTTATACTATTGATATTTGTAAAGACATAGTAACCGAAGTTGAAAACAAAATCGGAACGAGCATAAAGATTAAATATGTTCCTGTAACAGCTGATGGGCGATTTAAAGCCCTAAATGATAACAAAATTGACATATTGTGTGGCTCAACTACTAAAACGCTTTCCCGTAGTGAACTTGTCGACTTTACGCAACTGACATTTGTCACCGGTGCTTCACTGATGACCTTAAAAGATAATAAGGCACTTGATTCTGCTGGTTTTGATGGAACAAAAATCGGAGTGGTGAAAGCTACAACAACTGCAGTCGCATTAAATAAACTCATTGAGGAAACATCAACGGATGCACAAGTTATTTTATTCAATTCAGCAAAAGAAAGCATCGATGCGTTGCGAAAGAATAAAATCGATGCTTTTGCTTCAGACCAGGTGGTACTTATTGGTTTAGCGCTAAAAGAGAATGATCCTAAGAATTTTGCTATTAAATCCGAGGTATTCTCCTTTGAGCCTTTTGCACTTGCTGTAAGGCGAAATGATGCGGATTTTCGCCTTGTTGCAGATCGTGTTATTTCTGAACTTTACCGATCCAGAAAGATCGTTAAGATTTATGACAAGTGGATTGGCAAGTTTGCCCCTAAAAGGCTGCCCATATTCGATGCAATGATCCAACTCAATGCAACACCGAAGTGAGGATAATGCGCATGCCTGCTATATTTCTGCAATAGATAAATTCACTCAAAATTGAATCTAGCTCCAAAGATGTCGCATTCACATTAGAAACCATACAGAAAATACGATATTCCGAGACCGGCATCAGAGGCAATTTTCTGATGCCGGTTGTTTATTTTCTTTTTAAATTCAATATCCAGTGTGAAAATATTAGGATTGCCAAATGAAATGTGCAATATATTTGGCGGGATTGCAAAGATTCGATTCAGGCACGCTATGTGCGCAGTTTGATTATGTTGCCAGATTTTTCTTCCCTTTCATTTAATTCCCCAATCCAATAGATATTTCCATATAATTCCTCTGATTCCTTCCGTTTTTTCATTCCAACCTTCATGATTACAGATCGGTGGCAACCATGGAAGAAATTGTCTGCTGCAACTGCGGGGATGTTTTTGAACGCAGTGTGCGGCACAAAAATCAATGTTACTGCCCGAAGTCCGAATGCCAGAGAGCACGCAAGGCAGCCTGGAAGCGTTATAAGATGCATAGCGACCCGGATTATAAATTTAACCAAACGCTGAGCAACAAAAAATGGGCCAAAGCCCATCCGGGCTACTGGAAAGCCCACCGCCAAAGACATCCGGAAAAGGACGAGATAGCCTTCCGCCTCTCGATATTTATTCTTTAACTGTGAACCCTCTATTGGAATTTAACTTCGTATCGCCTGTCAGACAAAGTTTCACAAATTTTTTTTCGGCCTTTTTGTAATCATTTTCTGAGTAAAAATCTATATTTTCAGGCCGTCTAAATTCATTACGATATTTTTGTATCAATAATCGAATTCCTTTATCTTTATTTGATAGATTGCCCATACAACCCCTCCCATGGTTTTGTTTGTTTAACGATTTGTCTGAATAACGTATGGGGGTGTTGATGGTAAAAATATATGTACCTTTTTTAGTATGGCAACGGAACTTCAACACGGTATAAGCGAAGGCTTTGAAATATATAGATGTAGTGTTTAATCCATTCCCTATCAAAGTTGCCAAACCAAGTATCACAAGGTTAATGTCCGTTAACTATCTGTAAAGGTGCTCCAGGTGTACCAATCTTCCAACTCACTATCCTTCATTTCATCCCAAAATTGACAATCTGAAAAGTCCATCACATCCTCGAGTAACATTGCCACAAGCTCGTCTCTTTCTTCACTAAATACTGGATTTTCTCCCCGCACATCCATCTGGTACCTGTAATAAGGAATCTCGGGTTAATTGATCGAAAAAACAATTTGAATAAAATGTACGCTAATCACAGTCACAAGGAAGATCAAGAAAAATCAGATAGCGGCCGGACATGCTGGGACTCTGTATACATAATTTTTTCTAATCACTGCATATTTCAATTGATTTCAAACTATATAGGGTACTCAATTGACAGTTTTTAAAATCAGGGAAAACAGATGGCTTGCTGGACTATAATTGTAACCTGATATTTACTTCAAAGCTTTGAGAAATATGCCGGCTTTTCGTAAAATGAGCTGAGGTTGACAGGGGCTTGTGTAACTGTTACAGATTAACATAACAGTTCGGAGAAGGGGGAAAAATAGGCGAAGCCATATAATCCCCCGATCAACCGCGACTGCCTCTTTTCATTGTTCCCGATTTCCGTGGCTCGCCGTAACCTTAAAGGAGGAGCTATGGGTATTTTGGGAAAATTTTTTGGTGCCAAACTCGACTACCCCCCACTTGATTCATCTACCCTTGCTGCCAAGCAATTAGAATCTGTGCTTTCCCCACTTGAAAAATTGGCAGAAAAGACCAACGATCCGCTAGAAATTGTGCCGACTGAAGACTCTGCTTACATCTTCGTCGGCAAACCCCCGAAGAAATTTGGGATCTTGTGGATCGAGGATGGCGACAAGATCGTCAACTTCAAATCTTTGGCAGATGAAAAGGGGCTTTCGCCGAACAGCCTCCTTCAATTGAGCGACGAACTCAAAAAAGCTTACATCGCACACCAGGACGAACCACGGTATGTCACCCAGATAAACGATCGTGAAGTCGTAGTTATCCCTTCGACATCATTGTTGAATAATTTGGAAGGCGTGGTAGCGCAAGCTGTCGGTTAAATCTGTCAATTGAGTCGGAATTTTCTAAATCATATTAAGCTCATGCGATGCATACAATCAAATGAAAGAAAGGAGGTGTTTATATGCCAACCTACATGACCCTTATTCGTTATACCCAACAAGGCATAGAGAGTATAAAGGATAGCCCTGCACGCCTCGACACAGCCAAAGCTTTATTTAAATCAATGGGCGCGGAAATTAAGTCGTTTTATTTAGCCATGGGAAAATATGATGTGATTGTTATATCGGAAGCGCCCGACGACGAGACCGCAACGAAACTCGTTTTGACGATTGGATCAGCCGGCGCCGTAAGTACCGAAACCTTCCGCGTATTTACAGAGGAAGAATACCGGAAACTCATTTCCGAATTGCCATAGGATACCAAATTTTTTATTTATTTAAAATTTAAGCGTATCCCTACATCTTCTGATATATTAATTCTAAATTAACCCTTAATTGGGGGAAATATAGGAAGTTGCCTACAATGAGTATCCCAGAATGGGAAGTGATGACATGGGCAGTGTCGTAAAAAAAAGAAGAAAGAAAATGCGAAAACACAAGCATCGAAAGGCATTATAGCGCACCCGTCACAAGCGTCATAAAAAAAAGAAATGATCCGCTGCTTTGATAATTCCAGGTGGGAGACCAGGGATCCCTTAAGTAGAATAATGAAACACTGGTTATTCTCAAGGTGGCAAGATTACTATCATCAACCGACCGTGTCCAGAGAAAAGCGACCATGGAGATGTCTATATAATATACCTTGGTCGTCTTTTCCGAATATCTGAACTTTCCAGTTGAGGTAGCGGAAGGTTTTGGATTAGCTAACGCTTTATAAAAATACAGGAAATTGTATAAACCGGCTATAACGGTGCAATAAACCAAGTCCAAATTTTGTTCCATTAGCATAAGAAACCAAACAAAAAGCCACAAAATTTAACCGGCGTCAGACTGAACCGTTTGATGTCGGTTTATCATTTTTCGGTCTGATTGACATGAATTTTGAGTGAAATAATGGATTGGAAGATGATTTATACAACGAAATTAGAATGTTGGGATAATTCGACTCAGGCACGTAACCTACTCGCGCCAAGTTAAGCCCGGGTCGTTGGGATTGGACTTAGGTCCATGAAATTCGATGATGTTACCCAGTGGGTGATCGCACACCGTGAGAGTCCCACCTGACCAAAGCTT
>JASFGH010000066.1:0-11790 GCA_050123865.1 Desulfobacterales bacterium
TTTACATGCCCTGGTTTATGGAGCGTATCGGTCGTGGTGGTTTTGAAGTGGTCAATCCATTCAACCGGAAGGTCAAAGAGGTCGCCGCCACTCCGGCAGATGTGCACACAATCGTTTTCTGGTCCAAGGACTTCGGCCCTTTTCTAAAACACAACTATGGAAAAAAACTGCAAAAATTAGGCTACCATCTTTTTTTCAACTTTACGGTCAATTCCACATCCCCTCAGCTGGAGCCCCGGGTCGCCCCATTGGATCTTCGCCTGGATCAGCTCAGGCAGCTTGGCGACCTTTTCGGACCCTCGGCGATCAACTGGCGCTTTGACCCCATCTGCTTTTACAAAATGGGTAATGGCAGGCGTCAGGATAATCTGGGTGATCTGAGATACATCGCCGCAAAAGCGGCGGCGGCCGGGATCAGACGTTGCATTTCCAGTTTTATGGATCCTTATTCCAAAATTGAAAAACGCCTCGTCACCCGCCCGGGTTTCTCTTTCTGGGAGCCCCCTCTGAGAACCAAGCTGCAGATTATCCATAAAGTGGAGAGAATTCTGGCTTCTGAAAATATAAAACTGATGTTGTGCTGTGAAAAAGAGGTCCTGGATCAATTGCCGGAAAGCACATCTGTCAAACAGGCATCCTGCATCCCCAACGATTTGCTCATTGCCCTCTTTGGCGGAGCGCTTTCATTAAAGAGGGACACCGGCCAACGCATTAAAAAAGGGTGCGGTTGCAAGGTATCTGTGGATATTGGCGCCTACCATCAGCACGCCTGCTATCATAATTGTTTGTACTGCTATGCCAATCCCACCCCAAAATAAGCCCGTTGACCGTAGTCAGTTGTCCGTCGGTCGGTTTAATGCTATAAGTCCAAAATTGTTTCACCACGGACAACGGACAACAAACAACTGACGTGTTACAAATGAAAATTGGATCGGTAACACTTGAAAATAAAACCGTTTTGGCGCCCCTGGCCGGTATCACCAATTTGCCTTTTCGGCTGATTGCCAAGGAGGCGGGCTGCGCGCTGGTCTGCTCGGAAATGGTCAGTGCCCATGGTCTGGTCAACGGCTCACACAGAACCCGGCGGTTGTTGGATAGCCGGCCGGAGGAAAAGCCGTTATCGGTGCAGATTTTCGGCTCACAACCGGATGTCATGGCAGAGGCGGCCCGTTTGGTGGAAGCGGCAGGGGCGGATATTATTGACATTAATTTCGGCTGTGCGGTTAGAAAAATTACCAAGACCGGTTCGGGGGTGGCGTTGATGCGAGCGCCCGATACCGCAAAGGCTGTTATTCGGTCCGTTCGCAAAGCGGTGGCCATACCGCTAACTGTTAAGTTGCGCAGCGGTTGGGATGCAACGGGTGCACAGGCATTTGAAATTTCCCAAATCGCCGAGTCCAGCGGTGTCGATGCAATTGCCATTCACCCCCGCACGGCCACCCAGGGGTTTAGCGGTCAAGCAGACTGGCGCATCATCAAGGAGTTAAAAAATCGCGTTGCCGTTCCGGTAATTGGCAACGGCGATATATTCAGTGCCGGGGATGCTATGTCCATGTTGGACCAAACCGGATGTGATGCGATTATGATCGGCAGAATGGCCATCGGATATCCATGGATCTTTTCCCACGTGTGCGCCCGCATGCGCGGGGAGAACGAACCCGATGTGGATCTGGACCAGCGATTCGACATTATGAAACGGTATCTTCGGGAATCTGTGACCTATTTTGGTGAGGAAATTGCCTGTCGAATGATGCGCAGCCGTTTGTGCTGGTTTGCCAAGGGCCTTCGAAACAGCAGCCAATTTCGCAGATCGATAAATCACATTTCAACCCAGGCAGAAGCCCTGCAACGGATTGAGGCCTTTCAAAATTCTCTGCAAACCGGCCAGTGAAATGAAGGGGTGATAAGGCCTCACGCCAAGGCGCAAAGACGCAAAGCGTTCTGTTAATATATGCAAAAGCTATTTCAAAAATAGTAGATCACATCCCCCGCATGAATGCGGGTTTTCACCCCTGATTTATTCAATTGTTGATATTCAACCCTAAATGCGTTTTGACAGGATTATTGAGAGGCGCTTATTTAACCGCAGACAAACGCAGACATGCGCGGACAGTATTCTTTCCTCCCGACGACCTGTCGGGAGGAAAACCTGCATGCCCTTCGGGCAAACAGGTTTATACAAAATAGATAAAATCCAAAAGGTATAGATTGTATGGGCAAGATGATTTTATCCGAGTACTAAAATGATATTAGTCGCGCAGTGATTGAAAATTTTGGCCGAGCAGGTCGCTCGGCCAAAGGTCTGCGTCTGTCTGCGGTTAATATAAAAAAACTCAATTCACTCCAAAAAACAAGGCGCAAACAAGTAGACAGCCTTCAACATAAGCTATATTCGGCCTGATGGCGAAGGCATTCGAGTCGCATCTTGCCGCGATATACGAGTATTTTAAATCAGTTTTGAACACAGCCCATGGGCGTGATATGCAGTTTTTCGATAGCTTCTATTTGACTCTTACGGAGCTGCCAGGCTTAATCCCTCTGTTGGTCACAATAGCCGCCCTGGCCTTATCGGCGCCTACTTCGGTAATTTTAATCTCACCAATTTTTTGCCCGCGGACAAAATACCGCTGGCCTGACAGCCCTTTCAAAACCCTGCTGGTATCGTAAACATCAAATTCATCCCCCGGTGCCAGGCCTACAGCACTTCCGGCCGAAAGCATAAGGGTATCATCTTCAACCGCGATGACAAACCCGCTCCAGGCCTGATCCTCGATTGCCCAGCAGATGGTTTCACCGATTTCGCCAAGGAGATCTGTCAGGGTTTGATTTAAATCGGGCAAGACCATTTTGCCTTCCGAGCGCATCAATTCGTAGTCCAATTCTTCTATTTCGACTTTACGGCTGAAGCTCTGATCCAGAATTTTACTGCCGCTTTCGGTATCGAATACCTCGACACTGACCAGAATCTGAATCAAATGATGCGTATCTTTCCAGATCATGCCCCGCAGTTCATCCAGAATACCAATATCGTCCAGGCTGCCGGTGATGATGGCATTCAACCCCAGCTGCCTGCCGATTAGCGCCAGGGCAAAATTATCAACCTCACCGTTTTCCAACAATGGCAGCTGCTGAAAGCCTTCAATATTTTGATCTGAACCCTGATTCGGCACACTGACATCATCACATTCTTTGTTCAGATATTCGGGAATGCCCTTGCGAAAAAGTTGGGTGAAATCATTGCCACGATATAGCGATTTATTCTCAAAGCCGATGACTATCGCCATTCGTTGAAGGTCATCATCTGAAAACCGAATGTTGCGCTTAATTTTCTGCGTGGTTTTTGTTACGGTCTCGGTGGTTTTGTCCAGGGTTTTACGATAGGAACACCCCATGTATACCAGGCTGAAAAAGCCGAATAAAACCGTAACCAAGAATAGAGACAGCCGATTGGGTACAGATTTTAAAATGTGAATCATCATGGTTAGCATGTCACCTAAAACCGTTTTCCGGTATCCGTAAAGTCGGGACGGCATCGAGGGTTGTTATAAAATCGGTTGATCTTATCGATGATGTTAAATAAATAATAATGTTGGCGATGTCAAATCAACCGTTATAATATCAGGAACTTTTATAATACTTTCATGATGGGTTTAAGATGCAGTCTTTTGATATTATCCTAACTTCGCATTGAATTTCATTTAAAGGAGGAGAGCGTATATGGCCTCATTAGACGAACAGGTTTTAAGAGTGACCAAAGAAATTGTCGTCAAATTCATAGAAGGCGGCCGGATATCACCGGCCGGCTTTACAGATGCTTTTAAAAATATTTATGACACCGTCCAGGAAACGGTCAAAGGTAACGCAAACCCTTTGCCATCAGGTGATCCTGAAGCGTAATCGCTGCAGGTAAACAGCCTCAGTGGGCTTCAGCCCAATTATCGCCTATAGCCAGGTTTACTTTGAGCGGCACCTTTAACTCCCAAACACCTTCCATTATTTCTTTGACCAGTGTCTGAAGCGCATCCAGCTCATGCGGGGGTACCTCGAAAATAAGCTCATCGTGAACGCTGAGCAGCATGTCAGATTCCAGTTTCTTTTCTTTGATGGCACCGGCCACATGAATCATGGCCAATTTAATTAGATCGGCGGCGGACCCCTGAATCGGGGTATTAATTGCCGTCCGCTCAGCAGCCTGCCGCACGACCCGGTTGCGACTGTCAATATCCGGCAAAAGACGCATACGCCCCAACAGGGTGCTGGTTCGTTTGTACTGATTGGCCGCCGTTAGCGTTTCATCGATAAAGGCTTTTACACCTTTGTAACGGGCAAAATAATTATCAATATAGGTTTGGGCCATCTTCTGCCCGATACTGAGCTGTTTGGAAAGTCCAAAGGCACTCATACCATAAATGATGCCGAAATTGATGGCCTTGGCCTGCCGGCGGAGCTCACCGGTAACCATTGATGAAGATACCTGAAAAACCTCGCTGGCGGTGCGTGCATGGATGTCTTCATCGTCCAAAAACGCCTTGATCAGAATCCGGTCATCAGAATAGTGGGCCAAAATTCGCAATTCCACTTGGGAATAATCTGCAGAAACCAGTTTCCAGCCTTTACGGGGCACAAAAGCCCTGCGGATTTCCATGCCTTCAGCACTGCGAATGGGAATATTTTGCAAGTTCGGGTCAGAGCTGCTCAAGCGCCCGGTGGCCGTTACCGTCTGGTTAAATGACGTATGAATGCGGCCTGTCTCGGGGTTCACCAGATCAATCAGGGCGTCGGCGTAAGTGGATTTTAATTTTGACAGGGTGCGATGCTTTAACACCAGCTCCGGCATTTCATGTTCTTCAGCCAGGCGGGTCAGAACATCCACATCGGTTGAATAACCGGTCTTCTTTTTGGTTTTTTTCAATACCGGTAACTGCAGCTTATTGAATAAAATATTGCCCAGTTGCTTGGAGGAATTAATGTTAAATTCTTCACCGGCAAGACCGTATATACTGCCTTCCAGCGCTTCAAGCTGATGTGCAAAGGATTTGGACAGTTCATGCAGACGATCGATATCGACACAAGTACCTGTCATTTCCATGTTCATCAGCACGGGCACCAGGGGCATCTCGACATTTTCCATCAGGGGTTGCAGATCAATATCCTGTAATTGCGGCATCAAAACATCTCTGGCCATCAGGGTAATATCGGCATCCTCGCAGGCATATGGCACTGCTTTTTCCAGGAGCACCTGATTAAAAGTTAAAGCATTTTTGCCTTTGCCAGCAACTTCCTGATAGGGGATTGTTTTATGTCCCAAAAAATCCAATGCGATCTGATCCAGGTTGTGGGCTCTTTTAGAAGGATTCAGCAGGTAGGAGGCGACCATGGTGTCAAATATGACGCCGTCCAGTTTAACACCATGACGGGTCAGAACGATCCAATCATATTTTATGTTCTGCCCGACCTTTTTAATGGCCGGATCTTCAAGTATCGGCTTGAGCGCACTTAATACTTCGGTTAAGGGCAGCTGCGGTGGTGCGCCTATGTAATCATGGCCGCAGGGGATATAAAAGGCTTCGTTGGCCTGCACGGCAAAGGACAGCCCCACCAGGCGCGCTTTCATCGGTATTTGGGATGTGGTTTCGGTATCCAGGGAAAAAATCCGGGTGGACTTCAGGCGCTCAATCAGGCGATTAAGCGCCTCTTTTGTAAATATGGGCTGATAATCCTTGTCGCTCAGATCCGTTTTTTGAGAAAGGGCATGCTGTAGTTGTCGAAATTCAAGGGTCTGAAACAACTTTGACAGCGCTTCGGTATCCGCCGAACGGATTTCAAAGTCAGCCAAATCAGTGGAAATGGGGGCGTCAACGTCAATCTTGACCAAATCCCGGCTTAAAAACGCCTGGTCACGAAAGCGAATCAAATTTTCACGTTGTTTTTTTGCGGTGATGGACGCCACGTTCTCGTATAACCGGGCCATGCTATCATGCTTTTGAATCAGATGCAGCGCGGTTTTCTGACCTATCCCCGGAACCCCGGGAACGTTGTCAGATGTATCGCCGGCCAACCCCATGACATCAATCATCTGCTGCGGCTCGATACCGTAGGACTTCTTGACAACACCGATATCGGTGGTCTTGTCCTTCATGGGGTCCCAGATCGTCACCTGATCGGTCACCAGCTGGATAAAGTCCTTGTCGCCGGTGACCATAACCACAGTAAAGCCTTTTTTCTCGGCAATCCGGGCACATGTTCCAATGAGGTCATCGGCTTCATAACCCTGCACCTCAACAATCGGAAACTGAAGTGCCGCCGTAATATTTTTGATATAAGGGATTTGAACGGCCATATCGTCCGGCATGGGGGGGCGATTGGCCTTGTAGTCACTATACATGTCATGGCGGAATGTCGGCCCCTTGCTGTCAAAAAACATGCCGGCATATTGCGGTTGACGATCTTCAATGAGCTTTAACAACATCCGCGTAAAACCGAATGTGGCATTGGTCGGAAGCCCCTTTGAATTAGATAATCCCCGAATCGCATGGTAGGCCCGATGAATATAGGCGGTACCATCGATCAGATATATGGTTTTTTCTGCTTTCATGCTCTCTTAAGCCTTAGGATGCAATTGATCAATCGACTGTAATAGGAATTCCGGTGTTAAATTTTGACAAATTTGACATATAATCCGGATTGAATTAGTTTTTGAGCACTCTTGGTTTGCATGTAAACTGAACGCGATTCACCCGACACATGGGTGCCAGGAATAATTTAAAGATCCTATAGCATTAAAGATTTAAAACAACAATCATGAAAGTGCCGGCCACAAAATCCGTCTCCCGCTGGCGACGCCGTCGCCTAAGAACCTACAACTGCGTTTGCTGCCGGATGACATTTACATTCTGCTGGACGTGTCGATGTGGCTTTAGTATTTGCCAGGAGTGCATGCAAGAAAACATGTGGGGAATGTCCTGCAATGCAATTACCTGGACCTGTCCGGACTGTGGCGGGCAAAATGGCTTTGGCAACCAGTGAGAATGATTTTTTATCCGAAGGAAAAAAATTATGGCGGGCAAAATCATTTCAATTGAAGAACAAACCGGCGCTTTCCAGACGACATTTCAACGGGTCATGCGGATGGTGCCGGATCGAGACAAACAGGACAAGAAGTTACAAAGACTCATTGCATTTCGTTTGAAAATTGATGGCGAAGCGGCCATCAGCGAATACTTAATTAAAAAGATAAAAGAGGCGATTAAGTGTTCTTTTCGCGGAAGCCTTTATGATTATCTAAAAGATGACATACTGGAAAAAACCTGTGCCGACGATGACTTACACGACCCGCCGCAGGGTGCCGCCTGAAGAATAAAGTTGATATGGTAGCAGGAAGATGTTTTAAAATAACAGGTCGGACTGGTTTTCAAATCAGTAAATTTTAACACCAGACAGGATGTAAACCCCATGCACTATGAAGGCAATATCATTCGCCCCCCCAGCGAAGCCAACAGCATACTGCTGCAAGTAACGGTTGGCTGTTCACGCAATAAATGTACATTTTGCGGAACTTACAAAGGTGAACGCTTTCGGATCAAACCCGATTCCATCATTATGGAAGACATTGCTTTTGCCGCCCAACACTGCCGGCGGCAGCGCCGGGTTTTCTTATGTGATGGCGATGCGCTCATTATTCCACAAACAAGACTTCTTCGGATCCTTATAGAAATCGAAAAACAGCTGCCCTGGGTAACCCGGGTTGGGTTGTACGCCAATGCCAAAGCCTTAAAGATGAAAAGCATCGATGAGCTCAAGGCGCTTAAAGACCATGGGGTCGGTATCGTTTATATGGGGCTTGAAACCGGTGACGACGTGACCTTAAAACAGATAAACAAAGGTGCCAATGCCGCCCGGATGGTTGAAATGGGCCGCAAGGCCAAAAAGGCCGGCTTCAAACTATCCGTGACGGTGCTACTGGGTATTGCCGGTCCGGAGCGCTCCCGGATGCATGCCCAGGAAACCGGACGCGTCCTATCCGAAATTGATCCCGATTATGTGGGTGCACTGAGCCTGATGCTCATCCCTGAAACCCCCATTCACCAGGATTATCTGTCCGGACGATTCCGCCTGATCGAGCCGCAGGAAATGCTGGCGGAGCTCAGAACCATGATTGCCAGCACAAATCTGTCCCGCGGGCTTTTCCATGCCAATCACGCATCAAATTACCTGCCGATTCGAGCCAGGTTCCCAAAAGATAAACAGGCCACCCTCCAGCTGATTGACGAGGCTCTGGAAGGCAAGCTCCCGTTAAAGCCGGAATATCTCAGGGCGCTATGAGCTAGATTTTGGATTTTGGAATTAGATTGTGGATTGAAACTGCCGCAGTCAATTCCCAGCTGCTTGATCGATCGCTGAATCCAAAATCCCAAATTTAAAATCCAAAATGGAAAGACATTGAGGAACCCTATGGACTTAAAAATATTGCTGACCACATTCGGTTTAATTTTTCTGGCTGAATTGGGAGATAAGACCCAACTGGCAACCTTTTGTTTTTCAGCCGATTGCGACTCGCGCATTTCCGTATTCTTGGGATCCGCCGGAGCCCTGGTGCTCAGCTCGCTAATTGCCGTTATCTTCGGCGCTGGGATCAGCCGTGTGATCCCTGCGAATTATATTCGAATTGGTGCCGGCATTTTCTTCGTCATTGTGGGAATATTGACTTTATATTCTTCGGTGCGCACCGCAAATGCCCTTTGAAAAACAGATTCGCAACCATGACCTTTTAAATAAACCGAAGGCTGCGGTTGTCATTTTATTCATAATCGTTTAAACCAATGATGGATATTTGTCTTAACAGATCCGCGATGCGCTTGCCCCACCGGTGTGGGGCGCATTGCAGACAAAAAGGATAGAAACAAATATGAAACTCATCTCATTGATCCTACTGTTGATCATGCTGGCCGTCACGGGTATCTCCGTCGCCCAAGAACCGGTGATACAGCAACCTTCCGATTGGCCTCGGCTGATCACGAACATCAAAATAGACAAAACTTTAGACTTTTGCGGTGAGCCCGTTGCGCTGGATACTCAAGAAGTGCGTGAGCGTCTGGAAAAAGAATTGCTGCTGACGATCTGGGATCGGCCCCAGGTGGTCCTGTGGATAAAGCGTTCAACCCGGTATCTACCCATTATTGAAAGCAAGCTGAGGGAAAACGACATGCCCGATGACCTAAAATATGTGGCCATTATCGAAAGTGCGCTCCGGCCGCACGCCGGCTCACGCAAGGGTGCCATCGGCTTCTGGCAGTTTCTAAAATCAACCGGCCAAAAATACGGGCTTAAAATCAATGCTGATATCGATGAACGCAGAAATATCTTTGCCTCAACCCAGGCTGCGGTCAATTACTTTAAATCGCTTTATGAAATGCTGGGTTCATGGACGCTCTCGGCTGCGGCTTACAACATGGGGGAGTTGGGTTTGCAAAGTGAAATGGCATCTCAAAAATCGCAGGATTACTACCAGCTGTATCTACCACTTGAAACCCAGCGGTATGTTTTCAGAATTATTGCGGCAAAAATGATTTTAAGGGACCCGGTGCGATTCGGCTTTAAATTTACGGATCAGGATTTATACCCACCGCTGGCGTTTGAGCGCGTTCAAATCGAATGCTTTCAGGATACGCCCATTCAAATTGTGGCCCAGGCTGCCAACACGTATTTCAAGACCATCAAAGACCTCAACCCGGAAATTCGGGGCCACTTCCTGGCAGCCGGCACGCATTCGCTGTTAATTCCCCCGGGTAGCGCCGAAGGATTTGACGCGCGCTTTAAAAAGTTGGTTCAAGAATGGCAGGCAGAACATTTGGAGCGGATCTATGTCGTTCAAAAAGGCGACAGCCTGACAGGCATTGCCGAGCGATTCAAAGTGCCGCTGCCGGCGCTGCTTATCTGGAACCGCCTGGATGGGCGCAAACCAATTCATCCGGGTGACCGGCTGGTGATTTATCCCAATGAAACCATGGCTACCCAAAAAGATCCGAGCGCCCGGAATCAATAAGGACAACCGCCGCCTGTCGTTCTAGTGCCGTGGCAACTGAATGTTGCGTTTTTCCGGTTCGGCCTGCTGGCGAAATAGAATGGCGATGTGCCCGATCATGCCCACCAGCTGGCAATTCGCTTCCACCGAAAGCGTTTCGGCCAAGCTGATTTTCTGTTGCTTGTCCTTAAATTCTACAAATTTTACTTTTATCAACTCATGGGTTTCGAGGGCGTCTTGAATGGAGTCGATCAGGTTGGCCGTCAAACCTTTCTGACCGACAAAAACCACCGGCTTTAATCCATGGGCAAGTCCTTTGAGGAACTTTTTCTGGTAACCCTTCAATGCTTCCATAGATGCTCCTGACACATTGAAAAATAATATGTTTCATGAGATAAAACTAGTATTCCATTTTTCCAACATTCTATTCTTTTATTTTATTAGGAGATCCTTACATGCCAGACACCAGACATCCCCAGGAAGCCATAAAATTTGAAATTCAAGCCTATCAGCGTCCAAAAGATCGAAAAACCCTGCGCCGGACGCATGTCGCTTTTTCCGGATCACCACAACGGCATCCCTATGACGGGGAAAAAATCATTTTAATCGCAGATCCCTATAGTTCCCATAACGTGTTTTACGAATTTTATAAAGACGATATTGCGTATGTGGAGGAACTGCCGAGTATCGTCAACATGGAAGGGGATACGATCACGATGGTGCGGGCCTGGATCAAAAAAATGAGTATCGGCGTAAGATGCTCACCATTTATCGTCGAAGATATTTCCGCAGCGGCGAGCAATCGGCAGGCATAACGGGATTAGACACATCGAGCGCTTAAGCACAAGGCCCGACTGGCGGACTGATGGCAGGCAATGTGGTTACCCTCAAAGGTTTATATTACTGCACCTTAATGACTACCAGGGTGGCGTCATCATCGTTTTTTAGCGGGCTACAAAATCGATCCAGAGATTCAAATACATTGTCCAGGATTTTAGCCGCCGGTTGATCAGCCATGTCGTTGATCACCTGCAGCAACCGTTGGATTCCGAACATTTCACCGCTCTCATTGACCGCCTCTTTGATACCATCGGTCCCGATTAAAACAATCTGGCCGGAACAGATTTGTTTTTGGTATTCTTTATAGACTGCGTCCTCCATTACCCCCAGCGGCAACCCCTTGCCTGCGAGGAATTCGGGTGAATCGGTCGCTGTCGGCGTCCAGAGAATGGCCGGTTCATGTCCGGCCTTAACCCACCGGATACACTTGTCTTGAGCGTCAATCTCACAGTAAAACATGGTCATAAAGAGATTCAGCTGTTCTACATCCTGCACCAGCCGTTTGTTCACGTCCGAAAGTATTGATGCACACGCTGAGGGCAATGCCTGAATGCGTTCTCTGAGAAAAGCTCTCGCCGTTGTCATCAGCAAGGCAGATGGGATGCCGTGATCGGCGACATCACCAACAACAATGCCGATCTTTTGATGGCCGTTTGTCGGTGGATATAAAAAGTCATAATAGTCTCCGCCGGTTTCATCACACCAGATGCTGCGGCCGGCGATATCAAAACCGTCAAAATCAGGGTCTGATTTGGGTAACAGCTCGTGCTGAAGCTGGCTGGCCTTTTCAAGAGAAGATTTGAAATTGTTCAGTTGCTGTTGATGCGAAACAGCTTTGTGATATTTTTGGATAGCGCTTTGAATGGCCTGGCTGAGCGTATCAGCCGGACACGGTTTGGGATGGAACTGAAAGATATTGCCCTCGTTTA